>NZ_FNGR01000017.1:2417-150087 GCF_900103045.1 Ensifer sp. YR511 | reverse complement strand
CTCTAAACCAATGGGATTATCTGACTCGCTACACCAGCGATGGCAGGATGCCGATCGATAACAACATTCTGGAGCGGGATATCAGGGTCTTTGCCACCGGAAGAAAATCGTGGCTGTTCAGCGATACCGCCGACGGAGCCAAGGCCAGCGCAGTGATCTATAGTTTGATGCTGACGTGCCGCGCCTGTGGCGTCGACCCACTCACTTGGCTGCGCCACGTGCTTGCAGAGTTGCCGCAGCGCGACGAAGCGGCCGAGATCGGCGACTTGCTACCGTTCAACTTCTCCAAAACATCCGTGGCCTAGTGGAGCCGGATATCGCTCCCCATGCGGGGGCGATTTAGCCGTGAAGCAAGCCGTCAATGCGCATGGAAAATCGCGCTTACGAATAGAGTGAGTTCGCGGCCTAAAACAATCGTCGCCAACTCGCGCCGAGAAGTCCGCCCATGGGGCGTATTCGGTTAACCGTTGGCGGGCGCCAATAAATGCAAATCTCAATGATAATGCCCAAACCTGTGAGCTCAGAAACGCCGTTGCCGTTGGCTCGGCGACCCATTTGGGATGCAAAGCAACCGGCTTTTCTATTGAAAGTGCCGAGCGCGCCAACGCTCGTGCTCATTGATCGGAGCTTCGAGCAACGGGGCAAGGCCAGGGCGCGCGGTGAAGATCCACGATGTATAAAGCAGGACACCTTGTGTTGACTCCGCACCGCACTCGGCAGAAAAGAGCTATTGATGAAGGAAGGATTTATCTATGGCTGACGAGAGTAGCATAGGAACGGCTGTTGGCGTTGTCGAGACGAGTAACGAAGTGAAGGCATCTCCGTCTAGGAAACAAGTGTCACGTCGGGCTAGGAAGCACAGCCCTCAGGAAAGAACTGAGAAACTGAGGCTGATCGAGACGCAGATAAGTGACGGCAAAAACACGCTCAAGGGCGCTGTCGAAGACGCCGGCATATCGGAACAAACCTACTATTTGTGGAAGCGGGCACTCAAGCTCGCTGAGCACGTAGAAGAAAAGCCTATTCCGATAGATCACGAATTGGCAGATCTTGCTCAGCTCGAGCGGGAAAATCAGAGGCTTCGCGGTATCCTAGCGGAGAAACTGCGCGCGGAAAATGCCGAACTTCGCAAACGGCTTGCGTTGAATTAAGCAAATCCATGGCTCACCCGTTACTATGCGATATAAAGAGGGACGTCTTGCCTTGGGGGCGCTCAATTGATACCGAAATCAGTTGAGTGTTGCCTTGTGAGGTTTAGGAGAAACTGATGGAAGATGGGGACGCTTTGTGCCCGCCAGTTGAAGCGTGCGGGTAGAGGCTGTACTTGTGATTCGATGCGACTAGCGCCGCACTGATCGTGGTTCAGTTCGAACGGGATATCTAAGGTTGAGATTACATGAAAACGCCACAACGGACATTCGTTGTTGAATTCAAATCGGGGAGACGGCAGTCGAAGTCGCGCACGAGCTCAATATGGGGGGACACCAACCTCAAGGCATTGGCGCGCGAAGTGGCGGATAACGCTTCCCATCTCTTCAATCAGATCGAACCTGATGTGGTGCCCAAGGAAAACGAGGCGCTGGTGCCTGCGGCGGTTGATGCATGTTCTGTCAGCGAGCGCGCCGGCAATCTCGAAAGAGCAGAGCTGAAGGTAACAACGGCTGATAGCGGAGCGGTTGAAGGGCAGGTCGAGAGCAATACCGATCATCCGGTTGGCGAAGTTGTTGCCCAAACGCAAGCGGCAGAACCTTTCCCCCAGGTTGACAAAGCGCCTGGGAGGGCACGCAAGAGCCGCTCAACCCGGCCCGTAACCCACACGCCCCTACCTGAGCAGAAGAGTGCGGATAAGAAGGCAAGCCTGCACTCCAAGTCAGCCAGCGTTCCGACGATCGTGGATGAGATTGCCGCCCTTGATGCAGAAAACAAAAAGCTCAAGAAACTGCTGGCCGAACACCTTCATGCCCAAAACCTAGAGCTCAAGAGGATGCTAGGCCGCTTCCAAGGCGTATGACGAAACGGCACTTTACCTGTGAGACGCGTCGGGTCCGTCAAGCCATGTCCCCTGTGCCGTGGTAAGGAGTTTCACTGCGGTGCACCGGGCCGTTTTGCGCTTGGTTTATGCCGGAGCGCCCGTTCAGATCTGCGATCTTTGCAATGGTTGCGCAAGGCCCGCCGAACCGGCGGGCGAACCTCTGGGTCACAGATACCGCTGCTTGTTTGCGGACATTGCCGACGGCTGCCTTGTGCAGCATGCATGCCTCCCAGAAGGCTACCATTTCTCCACGCTGGCTCCGCGCCGATAATGCCGGAGAAGTGAAGATCGGCGTGCCCATTTGTCGCCCCTTCCACCACGCAACGCCCTCGCGCGACCTACGTTCTGAGTTTTTTGCATCTCGGCGACGATGCTGAAGTGGAACTTCACCTCCACGCGCTGCACCCTCTTCTCCAAGGCGCTTGCCCGTGAATTTACGCCCCTGGGGTATATGGTCGAATGTTGTCGCCCCGGCACACGTTCGTACATAACTGTAGGATCGTCCCGGCGGATTGTCTGCCCAATTGAGCGGTTACCACAGGCCGCAGCGGTCAGAAGCCCGCGAACGGAAAACTGTTCCAGACACTTCTGTCTCGCTACTTGGATGTCAAATCGCCCCATGTCACTCTCTTCAATTTTTGCCGTATCGCGGGCATCTGGCAAACCGGCTCCTTATCTTCTTTCGCTGCAGGCGACGGCGAAATTTTCTTCGCTGTCATTTAAATTACATGTAATGCAAGTAATAGCCGACTAGTTGAGGAAAAAACGCCCACAACGGCTAACAGATGTAGGCATCCAAATGCAAGAAATATCATACATCAGCACCCGCTCCGACCAACGCGGGGGCCCTGGTCGCACAATTGAAACTGCACCTACGACATCACCCGCAGCATCCTCGTACAATGAGTGGGACCCATTGGAAGAAGTCATCATCGGTGTGATCGATGATGCAGTGGTGCCCGCGTGGAACGTCGAGGTTGAGGCGACAATGCCCGCGAAAAACCGTGCTTTCTTTGTTGAGCAGGCCGGCCAGTACTTTCCAAGCGACCATGTACGTGCGGCCCGCGATGAGCTGGAAAGCTTTGCCGAGATCATCGCATCGCGTGGTATTAAGGTTCGCCGTCCTGCGCTCCTTGATTACAGACAACCTTTTTCGACGCCAAACTGGAGCAGCAAAGGCGGGCTCTATGGCGCCATGCCCCGCGATGTCCTTCTCGTCGTCGGCGACTTGATCATTGAGTCCCCCATGGCATGGCGGTCTCGCTACTTCGAAGCCGATGCTTATCGGGAGCATTTGGTTGACTATTTCAAATCCGGATCCCGTTGGATCAGCGCACCGAAACCCCAACTCAAGGACGACGGATACCGGGCGGACTACGATCCGGAAACGCCGTGGGAAACAAAGAGATATGTAACGGCTGAAGCGGAACCCCTATTTGATGCGGCCGATTTTATCCGCTGTGGACGTGACATCTTCGCTCAGCGCAGCCATGTGACCAACGAACTGGGAATTGACTGGGTGAGCCGACATGTTGGTAACGAGCATAAGGTGCATGTCGTTGACGTAACCGATTCCTCTCCTATGCACATCGATGCCACATTCATGCCGCTGGCTCCCGGAAAGCTTCTCGTCAATCGCAAGAGAGTGGGCACCATCCCACCTCAGTTCTCCTCTTGGGACATCCGATTTGCGCCGGAGCCGACTATCCCAGATGACCACCTTCTCTACATGTCGAGCGCCTGGCTGACGATGAACGTTTTCATGCTGAACCCGAACACCGTCGTCGTGGAAGCGGAAGAATGGCCCCTCGTCAGGCTGTTCGAGGAGTGGGGGTTCGACGTCGTTCGCGTGCCGTTTCGCAACGTCATGCGTTTCGGGGGCTGCTTTCACTGCGTCACGGCGGATACCCGTCGCGAAGGATCCCTCCAAGCCTATTTCTGATCGTTTCCAGCGCATCCAAAGCTAGCATGCAACGGAGGAGCGCACCGGCGCACCTCCGCTTATCAAGCAGGTTTCTCGACAGGCCGCGACATCGGGCGGCCTGTCGAGCGCTTGTCTTCGTCAGTTCCATTCAGAGACGATCGGAAACATGATGAATGCGGTCAATCAAAACCCCATGCGGCTGATAGCGTCTATCGCTGAACACGCCAGGGCCCGTCCAACCTCGATCGCGGTGATCGAAGGAAAGCAGCATCTAAGCTACGATGAGCTTTTCGCCCGCGCCCAAGACCTGGCTCAAAATCTAAGATCCAGCGGGGTCTTGCCAGATGAAGCGGTGGGGCTGGTGGCCAAACGGGGCATTTCGACGGTTGTTGGAATGCTCGCAATATTTCTGGCCGGTGCGAAATATGTTCCGTTGGATCCCGGTTACCCGACGGAGCGATTGGCCGAGATCGTTTTGAATACCCGCATCACGCGCGTTGTGGGGGCAGCCAAGTGGAGCCAGCCATTCCTGGATCTAGGCATTGATTTCATGGATGCCCAGGGCTCGAGTTCCAAGCGGCTGGAACTCGAACTTCCGCTTTCCGTACCGTCGAACGGTGCCTATGTCATCTACACATCCGGCACCAGTGGCCGGCCCAAAGGTGTCGAGATTCCAAGACAAGCCCTGGACCATTTTTGTCAGGTCGATGCTGCTCTCTACGACCTTTCTCGTGATGACCGGGTACTGCAGTTCGTGTCGATTTCATTCGATGCCAGTGTCGAGGAAATCTTTCCGCCGCTCAGCGTCGGAGCAACGGTCGTGATCCGCGATGACGGCATGATCGCCTCGCCTTTGGCATTCTTGGAAGAATGCCAAGAACTGAAATTGACGGTTCTCCATCTGCCGACGGCCTATTGGCATGAGTTGGTCGACGCCTTGGTGGCGGAAGACTTGACGCTTCCGTCGTTCATTCGGCTAGTCAGTGTTGGGGGCGAAAAGATCAGTAACGAGCGAGTGCGGGCGTGGCGCGCCTTATCCTCGGCACGCCACGTCAGATTGCTGAACGCCTATGGACCAACCGAGGTAACTGTCATTGCAACTTGCGACGAACTCGCAGGCCCACGCGTTGGTGAATCTGACGATCCGACGCCGTCCATTGGTCGCCCCTTGGGCGGCATGCTCGTCCGCATAGAAAGCGAAATCGAGTGTGCTGTCGAAGTCGGAGAAGTGGGTGAGCTTCTGTTGGGGGGGCCTCAGACAGCGATAGGCTATGTTGGCCAGCCCGAGCTTACCGCCGCGAAGTTTGTGACCCGCGCCGACGGACATCGTTACTACCGAACGGGCGACAGGGTACGCCTGAGACCAGATGGGCGCTTGGAATATCTGGGTCGCGTCGATCGGCAAGTCAAAGTTCGCGGGTACCGTGTCGAATTGGCAGCTGTTGAAGAAGCAATCGTCGAGCATTCCGGCGTCAACGAGGCCGTCGTTTGTCTCAACGAGCAGGCCCAAGCACTTTGGGCATTCGTGCTTGGCGACACTGCCCTTTCGACCACATCGCTCGAAGAGCATCTGCGCCGACGACTTGCCCCACACATGGTGCCGTCGCGCCTCATGCGGGTTGAACGATTACCACGGACAGACCGTGACAAGATCGATACTGCAGAACTCATAAGACAGTATTCGCAGTCATTGGCACCTGCCAGACCGGAAACCGGGGAAGTGACGCTCGCGGGGATCATCCGAGAGGTTCTTGGCTGCGACGTGAGCACTCCCCATGATACAATCTTTGCACTGGGTGCGCATTCCCTGTCGGTCATGCGGATTGCTTCCCGCATCCACCGAGATTTCGGAGTGAGGATTTCACCCGGAGACGTATACCTCAACCCTACGATCTCTGAACTGGAGGCTTTCATCGCGGAACAGCCGCGCGCAGAGGTCCGCGGTATTGTCGAAAATGCCGACGAACCCGTATCGCTGACGGAGTTTCAGCGTGATGTGTGGCTGGCCGAGCAATTGATGCCCGGTACTGCGATGCATACAATCTGCGCTCGCTTCAAAATCACTGGTGAAACAGATCCATCGGCAGTCTCGAGGGCGCTGAACATCATTGTCCAAAGACACGACGCGCTGAGGGCGGTTTTTCGTTGCGGTGACGGCGGTCCGGAAGTGACGTTTGCGCCGGAAGCACCGCAATTCGAATACAAGGTCGCTGATCTTCGAGACGCCCGTCCGGACGAACAGGGCGCTTGCTTGGGCCGCCTGATAGACAGCCGGGCACAGACGGTCTTCGAGATCGAAGCCGGCCCATTGCTCGCCGCAACTTACGTACATCTTGCGGATCATTACTCGGAATTGATCGTTGCGGTACATCACATCGCCTTCGACGGGTGGTCGACATATCTCCTCGCTCGCGAGTTGGCAGATATTCTCGGCGATCAAACGCTGCCGGCGCCACGCCCGTTCAAAGACCATCTCCTGGACGTAGCTGCTCGTGCAAAGCAAGCCGACAACGCTGCGGTTCAAAGCTTTTGGATTGAAACACTGGCGGGCGCCCGCACGCAGGTCGAATTTCCGCTCGACCATGCCCGACCAAAGACCAGATCGTTCAATGGCGCACGATTGAAGTCGATCATCCCAGAGTCCTTGTTCTGCAAGATTGAAGACGTTGCCCGAACGGCCGGCACAACGACATACGCGATAGTTCTCGCCTGCCTGTACGTCGTCCTGTCACGATCGACCGGAACGCGTGATGTCACGATATTGACGCCCGTCGCGAACCGGGACGACGCTTACAGCGAGACGACAATCGGAGCGCTTGTAACGGTTCTTCCCATCCGATTGTCGCTGCACCCGAACTTGACGTGGCAGGGCGCGTTCGTTCACGTACGTGAGACCGTCTTGAGCGCCATAGACAACAAAGCTGTCACGATATCGCAGGCAATGAAACGAGCCGGCATTCTATCACGGCCCGATCGGGGCCCATTGTCGCAAGTGATGCTTATCCTTCAGAATACGCCGGTTGCTGCGGCCCAATGCGGCGCTTTGCGTATCGATCACGTCGAAACAGGCTTTGCGGGATACAGTCGCCTCGACCTCACCTTCAGCCTCGATATTCTGGCTACAGGTGCAAATCTGTACCTGGAATACGCTTCCGAACTCTACGAGGAAGCGACGGCTCAGGCGCTGCTGACGTCGATGATTGATCTTATGTCGACAGCTGTTGAACACGTCGGCAGTCGTATAGATACGATTGAAGCAGCAATTACGTCAGGGTCTTGCAGGACGCCGGCGTCGCAAGCGATCGGGCGCGCAGCTTCAATCCAGACGGTATTGTCCCGCATGGAGTCCCATGCGCGAGAATTTCCCAACGACCTGGCCGTGACCCTTGGACGGGAAACGATAAGCTATGAAGCTCTGAACGCCAAGGCGAATGCGATTGCGAATGTCCTCGTTGAGCGAGGCGTATCATCTGGTCAGGTTCTGGCCCTGCACATGGCTCGCACCCCGTTGTTGTTCGCCGCGCTCCTTGCAGTTTGGAAGGTCGGCGGGGTCTTCCTCCCCATCGATCCGGAATATCCGCTAGAGCGCAGACGCTTGTTGATCGATGATGCCGGCCCTGTGGCCGTCATCGTCTGCGGGCGACAAAACACTGAAGAGCTTGGTGATGTCGCCCTCATCGACGTGGGCGCAATAGGAGCATCCGGTGACGTTCCATCCGAAATCAGTACAAATCTCGAGGATAGCGCTTATCTGATTTATACGTCGGGCACGACCGGGCAGCCGAAGGGCGTCGTTGTATCGCAATCGAGCCTGGCCCACCAATTGTACGCGTGGGCCGAGGCCTACCGGCTGGAACCACGTCAACGGCACCTCCAAGTCGCCAGTTCATCGTTCGACGTATTCATAGGGGAAACCACTCGCGCACTGGGAACGGGCGGACACTTGGTCATATGTCCGCGTGAGGTCCAACTTGATCCCAAGGCGCTCTTCGCGCTGATGGAGGTGGAGAAAATAGAGTTTGTCGAGCTCGTTCCCACGGTTCTTCGAGAATTCATGGCGCACGTCGAAAAGGAAGGAAACGTGCTTGGCAGCGTACGACTGCTGGCAGTCGGTGGCGAGGCATGGAGGGTGCACGAATACCGTCGGGCCCGGGGGATACTTGCTCCCGACGCGCGTCTGGTGAATTCATATGGTGTAACGGAAGCAACCGTCGACAGCGCGTACTTCGAAGGCGATGTGGAAGGATTTTTAGATGAAGCTCCGGTGCCAATCGGAAGGCCATTTGACGGGTCACACCTTTATGTACTCGATGTCGATCAACGCGAAGTCCCCCCCGGCGGAGTTGGGGAACTCTGGATCGGAGGAATGGGAGTTGCGCAGCGCTACCATAACAGGCTGAAACTCACGGAAGAACGTTTTCGCGGCGACCCGTTCATAGATGATGATGACGCACGTATTTACAGGACTGGCGACCGGGCGTGCCGGCGCCTGGATGGCCTTATTGAGGTCCTGGGTCGCATGGACGAGCAACTGAAATATAATGGTCATCGGATAGAACCCGGCGAAATCGAAGCGGCGTGTTCCGCAATACCTTGTGTTCTGGCAGCTGCGGTGGATGTACGCGCCGGACGTCACTTGGTCGCATATATCGTTGTGCGCCCCGGTTATGAAACGCCGCTACTTGTCGAGATCCGCGATGCCGTTAGTCGGATCCTCCCGCGTCACAGCATTCCGACCCAGGTGATGGTCGTTGAACAGTTGCCCAAAACGCCGAACGGTAAGCTCGACCGTCGCGCGCTTCCCGACCCCGACGGTTCGTTGAGGTTGAGCGAAATCCAGTTGCTTCCTGCCAGCGCCGTTGAGCAGAGCCTTGCAGACATTTGGGCAACCTTGCTCGAAACCGAGTGCGTCTACCTGAATGACTGTTTCTTTGAACTCGGAGGAACTTCCTTTACTGCCCTTCGCCTGACACGCGCTGTCGAAGCTCGGTTTGGCCAAAGGTTAGCGCTTCTGGATATCTATCGGCACACCCGCCTCGTTGATCTGGCCGCACACCTCGAAGACATCATGAACGCGCCACGTGGGGCTTCGCCTGCCAACCGTCTTCTTCACGAGCTGCAAAAACCCGATGAGTCGAGCACTCGCACGCTGGTTTGTATCCCCTATGCGGGCGCCCAAGCGGCCGTGTTCCAGCCGATGGCCAAAGCGCTTGGACCCGACTGGCAGGTGCTGGCTCTGCAGATTCCCGGCCGAGATTGGTCCCGCGCAGACGAAGCCATGATTTCTTTCGATCAGCTTGCTGCACTATGCCTCCAGGAACTGCAACAGCTCTCGGGCACGATATTTCTCTATGGCCATTGCCATGGGGGTGCTCTGACGATTGAGTTGGCACGACGAGCGGAAGAATTGGGGATAAAAATCGAGGGTGCCGTAATCGGAGCAATGTTCCCGATGTCCCGCATGCCCGGACGCTTGTTTGACTGGCTTTACCGGAAATTGCCGATCGACAGGCTGGTTTCCGATAGAGCGATACTTGAAGAGATACGGGCCCTTGGTGGTGGGCTCGACGAACACGCAAACGGGGAGGAACAGGCTTTTGTCATGCGTGCTGTACGCCATGATGCACGCGCGCTTGAAGAATACTTTGCGCGAACATTGACGTCAGATATTCAGCGCTTGCGGGCACCCGTCCTTTCGGTCGTTGGCGAGCGAGATCGCGTCACCGAGCTTTACACGGAGCGATACGAAGAATGGCGGCATTATGCCGATGATGTTAGCCTCAGGGTCATACCCAAGGCTGGTCACAGTTTCCTTACCCATCAGGCCGATCAACTGGGACAGATCATCGACGAATGGCAGCCTTCGCGTCACGACCGGGCAGACTCCGTTGTGAGCTCACACTTCGGTGTGGTCCAGAAGATGGCGAAGCCTCTGGCACCCATGCGGGATTTCTGGATTGTAGCATTCGGCCAATTCGTTTCACTGATCGGCACGTCCCTCACGCAACTCTTCTTGAGCATTTGGGTATTCCAGTCGACGGGCCGCGTTACAGACTACGCCTTCTTAAGCGCGATTTCGTTGTTGCCGGGTATTCTTATCGGTCCTTTGGCAGGTGCCGTTGCCGACCGCTATGATCGCAGACTTATCCTGCTGCTTTCCGATATGGCTTCGGGGTTGGCAACGCTTGGCCTCATTGGCATCACGTTGACGAGCGGCCTGCACATTTGGCATGTATACGCATTCTGTGCGGTCTCTTCAGTCGCAAATGCCTTCCAGCGGCCGGCCTATCTTGCGGCAATTGCCCAGCTCGTCCCGAAGGCCTTCTTGGGGGCTGCGAATGGGATCACACAGATTGGTGGAGGAGCCGGCGTCCTGGCTGGGCCGCTCCTTGCGGGGGGCCTGATTGGGGCATTGAATTTGAGCCAGGTCCTTTTGGCCGATTTGTCGACTTTTGCGATCGCCCTTATCACTCTCGTTGTCGTGAGAATTCCCAATAGGCTCTTTAGACGGCGTGAAGAGACTATGCGGTCCCAGCTACGCAATGGCTGGCGATATGTCGCCCTTCGCCCCGGATTGCTGTCGGCCCTGAAGTTCTTCGTCATCGACCATCTTATTTATATGACAGGGTTCTCGCTTATTGTGCCGATAGTTCTCATCGAACATGGTGCGTCTACTTTGGCGGCGGTTTTGGCTGCCGGAGGTGCAGGAACCGTCTGTGGCGCCGTGGCGCAGTCCATTTGGGGTGGCACTAGGCGGCGGACCGAAGGCATAGTTTTCTTCATGATGATCAATGCGGTTGCCCTTGTGATGTTCGGCTACGCCCAAGACCCTCTGGCCCTCGCTGCAGCCATGTTCGCTATGGGTGCAAGCGAAGCGCTTATAAACGGGCACTGGATTTCGCTGGTCCAAATCAAAGTCGGGCTCGAATTGCAGGGGCGTGTCCTTTCGATCTTCATTGCCGCCATGACCCTCACGATGCCGCTCGGCTATCTCATTATGGGCCCCCTAGCCGACCTTCTTTTTCGCGCTGCACTGCTCGACGGCACACCGCTTGCGCAGGCAATAGGTGACTGGTTTGGAACCGGTCCCGCTCGAGGTCTCGCATTCGTCGTTACTATATCCGGGCTGCTTCTGATGGCCTGGTCATTGATAGGTGCGTTTAATTCCGTCTTTATGGCGATTGAAGCTACTTTGCCTGACGCAGTGCCTGACGCTGAGATTGAGGATCGTGACACGATCCAGAAGCGGGCCGATGCAGCCTTTGTCGACAAATCCTAATGATGCCTTGGAAGTAAGAGACCGACAGCGGGTCAGTTTGGGCAACCACGTTGGCGTTAACCAACTTGAGTCAGCAGACAAAAGGTATCGTTCCTTAACACGATCCGAAAGCCACTGTCGTGCCAACGCACGCAACCGACTCCTGGATGCGCCCTACTGTGATGCAGCTTGCTTCTTCGATACGGTGTATCGTTCTATTTATTGTATTGAAAACCATAAGGTCATCGGTTAGGAATGACCTGATGCAAAAAGATGCATCCCCCGCTAGACCTATGGGACCGACTCGAGCCCGTCGCAAAACCCGCTCCGGTTCCACTCTCTCGAAAAATGAATCTCGATTGCGCAATCAGGTTCGCAGACGGCGGGTTGGATGCGGTTTCCTTTGCGGGAAGTTGCCGACGAGTGGTGCGACAAAACGCATCCCTATCTTCTCAAGAAGATTTCAACGGGGCGATTTCCAACAATCGAACGCGTAGGCGACGATGCACCCCACGATAGGCGAGGACATTATCCAAGCGGGGTTCGACGCGGTTTTGATCGGTATCGAACACAGGTTGGCGCAGCCGGCAATACCTGATGCTCAGTAGGGATAATCTACTCTTCTGGTCTTTCATCGGGATAGCGGTCGTTGCGGGCGGATTGCTCTATACGTTGGCGTTTCAAAGGTTATCCTGGATTGGACCTGTTTACTTCCTGGCAATGGCCAGCCCGATAGCGTTTCTTGAGCGCGGCCGCTCCACTCAGACAATACGTGATCGACTGAACGCGCTTTCTACGCCGGCACTCTTCATATCCAAGGTCGTTGTTTACAATGCCGTCTTCTTTGTCAGCTGCGCTGGGGTGGGGACTATTCTTTGGCTTGTTTCGGTTGGCCCATCTACATGGAGCGACGCATCGATCCTCCCCCTGCACGGTGCCTTCGCCTCGCTTTGTCTTTCTGCGGTCCTTGTCTTTATCATCCGGATACGTGATCTGGTTGGACATGAGAATTTCACCTCGCTGATGCTCGGTACCTACCGCCTGCCTGTGGAGGAAGACCGGATATTCCTGGTCGTTGATTTAATCGGCTCGACTCGATTTTCCGACCAACATGGCGGCCTGCAGACGATGCTCTACCTTAGGGATATTTTTGCCGCTATAGCCGAACCTGTTCAGCGTTATCGCGGCGCAATCCACGACTACATAGGTGACGCCGTTCTTATAACATGGCATTTGCAGCCGGGCATTCGAGACGGCGCGTGCTTAAGGTGTCTCGTAGAAATTCTTGATGCGGTTAACTCTCTGAGTGATACATGGACCGAGCGCTTCGGCGCGCAGCCGGGATTGCGACTCGTTCTTCATTCTGGCCGCGTGACCGTAGGAGAAATAGGCAGGTACAATACAAAGATCACATTCTTTGGTGACGCTATAAATACGGTCTCACGCATGGAACAGATCTGCAAGCAACGAGACGCGCGGATGCTTATTTCGCGTTGTTTGCTTCGCCAGCTGCCGCCAGTGGAACATATTGCGGCAACTGATGTAGGGCGCGTCGAAATCAAGGGACGGTCTAAGCCCCTAGAGGTCCTTGAGCTGCACATATTGAATTCTCGATGCCCTCCGCTTGATCACGCTTCAAACCCCGGATGAACACTCGCGGCAGCTCCCCACCAATTCCGCAGCGACGCTGTTTTTTGCTGAGCCGAACGGGGCAGGGTGAATTGGGACGGCATTGGATATGCATCCCTCAAGGCAAGCCGGTCTTAAACCCCTTTCTCGAACCTGCGGCGCGATCTGGTGCTTCAGCATATTGCAGGGAGACGATTGCGGTGCAGAACATCTGCTTAGCGCTGAGAAACCCATATATGTTGCTGGTACCGGGTAAGCACTGGGAGAAGAATTAGGCCGGCCCGCGATCTGCTCTGATTGTGCGTCAGCGACCGTGGAGGCGCTTCTGAACAGGCAAGTTCCTGCTACAGCTGCTCTTGAACATTTCTAGGCATGGATTAAAGCGGGTCGGGCTAAGGGTGGATGTGCGCGAGGCGATATTGAAATGACTATTTGCTTTTGGAACGAGGATAACGCTTCAGAGGCGGCCCGTCTCCTGCAGGTGATCGCCCATCCGAAACGACTGTTGCTGCTGAGCATTCTGGTCGAACGGCAGTTGTCGGCGAGTAAACTTGCCGCAGCGATTGGAATTAGCCAACCTACAGTTTTCAGGCACCTGTATCGGCTAGAGGATCTCGGGCTAATATCGATCAATTCAAGCACCAGCAGCATGACATTTGCTATCGCATCGCCAGAAACAGTCGAACTCCTGAAAGTGGTCAAGCTAGCATTGGCGGGGTAGCGGAGAAACGATCAAAAGCCCCGCTACAGCTCTTTACGTTCTCCAGCTCGTCGTTGTGGCTGCGGGCTTCGATAGGGTTCGAAACGCGCCCTCATGCATTTATGCTCGTAAAAAAGCAACATCCCAACTCTGGAAATTCGAATGCTTAGACGATGGCCCCTTCGCCTATCCGTAAGTAAGGGGCCTTTTTTTTGCAACGACTTGGTCACGACCTGTGCATCCACCATCACGAATAGCCCGACTTATGTCAGGGCGCTTCCATGTTTCGCTCTCCTCAATCGGAGTAAGCGTCTGCCCAATCACCCAACTGCCTGTTCCGTAAGCCATTACATAGCGAGGAGAATTGTCCGCCAAACACGCTGGTGTGTTTCATTTTAGCCTGATCGCGTACCGGTTAGTCTCAGCGCACGACGTCATTCCGCACCGCCAGTGCTTTTGCTTCTGGCTATCTCGGATACCTGGCGATCTGGGGAGATTGTTTTTGCCAATTTGGAGCATGGCGTTACATAGGTGGAAAAAACGATCGCCAATCAAGGAGGAAAACCAGATGTGCTCTCAACGATCTCGATCCATAGGACACCAAGTCAATTGGACTGCCCGTCTATATGCGAGAGACATGGATCGGCGATTGAAACCGATCGGGCTTTCCTCTAGCCAGTTGCCAATCCTGCTTGCTCTTGCCGAATCCCAGGCGCTTTCCCAAAAGGGTCTGGTTGCTCGCGCTGCCGTGGAACAGCCTGCCATTGCAAGATTGCTCGATCGTATGGAAAAGGAAGGACTTGTCTACAAAGGGTCCGATCCGTTCGATGGTCGAGCGAATTTGTATAGCCTTACAGAAAAGTCCCGCTCCAAGCTGCCGCTTGTATTCGACGAGATGTTGCGAGGCAACGAGCGTGCGCTTCGGGGGATTGCTGAAGACGAGGTAGAATTGGTGCTTCGGGCGCTGGTGCGCATCAACGTCAATCTCGCGGACGCGGACCTGATACTTCCTGCCCCCTCCAATCGTTAGAAGGTGGGATTCTCCCCGGTGACATTAAGTGTCTTATAGCCGAAAACGCCGCGACGCTCGTACCCGAAGCCCACGTCGCGACCGGTACGCAGGTGGGAAAAATCATTCTGGCCGCTACTGCACGCAGTGGATGAACTCGGAGCATTCTTTCCTCCGTTCCAAGAAACCGCCAGGCGCACTGGGCCATCGGAAGGTCCTCTCCGAAGACCGACAGGTCAGGCTCTCCGGTTCAGGCCGAACGGCACTGTCGACTTAGGAGACTCCAACCGCTTAAGTTCCGTTTCTGCCTCGTCGAGATATCTCCGGGTCAGCGGAACCGCCGTTTGATCAAGCGATAGCTGCAGTTGAAATACCATGAGCCCCTGGTAGCGAAAGGCGGTCTCGCAACAGGCGAGATAGAACTCCCACATTCGCATAAAACGTTCATCGTAGAGTTGAACCGCGTCATCGCGCCGTGCCATGAAGCGCTCGCGCCACGCTTTTAAAGTTTCGGCGTAATGCAGCCGAAGGATTTCGACATCACACACCACAAATCCTTGCCGCTCCAGGGCCGGGAAAACCTCGGAGAGCGTTGGGATATAACCACCTGGGAAGATATATTTCTCAATCCAGGGATTGGTGGCCGACGGAACGTCGAACTGTCCGATCGAATGGAGGACGAACACGCCGTTTGGCTTCAGGAGGCTGCGCGTCTTAGCGAAAAACTCATCGTAATGGCCGACACCGACGTGTTCGAACATTCCAACAGAGACAATGCGGTCGAATTGATCTTCGACGCTGCGATAGTCCTTGAACAGGAAGCGGACCTGGTCAGCAACATTAGTGTTGTTTGCGCGCGCGTTTGAAACGGCATGTTGTTCGGTTGAAAGCGTGACCCCTGTAACATCGGCGCCGGTCACGGCATTTATGTAGAGCCCGAGTCCTCCCCACCCCGAGCCGATATCGAGCACCCGATTGTCCTTCTCAACAAGGAGTTTGGCCGTCAGATGCCTTTTCTTGGCGAGTTGGGCCTCATCCAGTGTCGTTTCTCCATCTTCGAAATAGGCACAGGAGTACTGGCTGTCGCTATCGAGAAACAGTCGGTAGAACTCCCGGTTGAGATCGTAATGATGCGCAACGTTGTCACGCGATTTTTTCGGAGTGTTGAAATGACGAAAACGGCGCAGCAAGAAGTTAACCTTGCGCATGATCGCTGGAACGCCACCGAGCTCGGTGACTTGCGTGTTCTTGAATAGAAGCTCCAGGAAATCGTAGACAGTGCCCTGCGTGATCTCGAGATCGCCATCCATGAACGCTTCGCCGACGGCGAGCTCAGGATTGAAGCACAAAGCGCGCTCTGTGCCTCGTGTCTTGATCCTGAGCGCAACAGAACAAGCGCCTTCGCCGTAGCTGCGGCTCCTGCCGGAAGCGTAGGTCACATCCAGACGGCCGATTCTGATAATTCGGTTCAACAGCGGGTGCAGAAGAACTTCCATTGTCTCTTATCCATTCAAGGGGCGTGACGCCCGGGTCCTGCGCTTCAAAACTCAATGACCTGACGTACCGCACTGCCATCATGGAGGCGGTCAAATCCCTCGTTGATCTCTTCCAACTTGAGCCGGCCCGTCAGGAGACGGTTCACCGGTAGCCGCCCGTCACGGTAAAGGGCGATGAAACGGGGAATGTCGCGGACGGGAACGCATGTGCCGATGTAGCTGCCTTTCAACGTCCTCTCCTCGCCAACAAGTTGGACGACGTTGACTGGCAAGGCTGCACCGGGCGGTGGTAGACCCGCCGTGACTGTGATCCCCCCACGCTTGGTCATCTTGAAGGCGTTCTCAAGGGCTCGAACGGAGCCGGCCATTTCGAACGCGTAGTCGGCGCCGCCGGCGGTGATCTCGCGTACCTGCTCGACTGCGTCCTCATCGCGCCCATTCACGACCGCTGTGGCACCCAGCTCTTTGGCAAGCGATAGCTTTTCCGGCGAAAGGTCGACGGCAATGATTTTGCTAGCGCCAGCTGCCCGGGCTCCAAGGACAGCGGCAAGACCGACGCCGCCAAGGCCGATGACAACTGTTGTTGAGCCTGCCGTGACCTTAGCCGTATTAACGACCGCGCCGACGCCTGTAAGTACGGCGCACCCGAACAGCGCCGCTTCCACAAACGGCAGGTCACGATCAATCTTGACCAGGGAATTCCGAGATACCACAGCGTATTCCGCGAATGCAGATACACCGAGATGGTGGTGCACGGATTGGCCGCGGTATTTTAATCTGATGGAGCCACTGACAAGCGTGCCCGCGGCGTTCGATGCGGCCCCTGGTTCGCATAGCGCAGGCCTGCCTTCCGCGCATGGCAGACAATGACCGCAACTCGGCATAAAGACCATTACTACATGGTCGCCTTGCTGAAGGTCTACGACACCTTCTCCCAGCGCCTCTACAATGCCGGCGGCCTCATGCCCCAAAGCCATCGGCATAGGACGGGGCCTGTCGCCGTTGATAACCGAAAGATCGGAGTGGCAAAGGCCGGCTGCGCGGATGCGGACAAGAACTTCACCGGGGCCGGGCGGTGCCAGCTCAATATCCGTAATTGCAAGCGGTTTGTTCTCGGCGTAAGGGCGCGACACATTCATTTCCTGCAGCACTGCAGCTCTTACTTGCATCTTTAAGCCTCCAAGCGATCTGACTGCCTGAGGCATACACAACTGGATTTGCAGCGATAATACGCCGCCTAGACTCAACTGTTTTGAATTGAATTCATGAGTTTTACGTACCCGCCCCGACGGGAGGATCAACGGTTCACCGAGTGTTTTCAGTATCTGTTCCTTTGATTCTCAAGTCTTTTGCACTGAGTGTCGGTAGTAGATCTCAACCAACAGCTTATCTTCGTTGCATCCCACTGCAACCGAAGGAGCATTCGAAATGGTAACCGGAAAAAATCGGACGAAACTTGTTGATGCGGCGCCGCACGCTGCCTTCAATCTGGACGAAATTGCCAAGAGCTTTCCCGAAACAGCGGAGACCCTGCTTCTGGACACTCGTCTCACGGATGAGGATGAGGCCAGCGCACGCGTGTTTCGTGTTTATCAAACAACACCAGCTCATTATCACGCCACTTGCGACGAATATCTGATCATTCTTTCCGGTCGTGGCCGTTTCTTCATGGGCGATCGTGAACCGTTCGAGGTGGGCCCGGGGGAAATGCTGTTCTTCAAGAAGGGCACCGTCCACGGCATGCCTGAAATCCTCGAGCACCCGTTGTTCATGGTCTCCATCGATACGCCGCGCCGGGACCCTGCGGACATTATTTTCGTGGATCCGACGCAGGGCACTCCTACAAGCTTCATAAAGGCGAAAGCATGAGAACGGCTGAACTGGAAATTATCGCCACGTTCGCGGAGGAGCGGCCCGGAAACCCGACCGTGATGAGGGATGGGCGGACCCTCATCTCGGTGTCTGCGGTTGGGGCGCCAAAATTCGCGGTGCGTGCAATCGGGTCAGACGGAAAACATCGCCCCTATCCCAACGAGATCTGGGCGGGCAAGCCGCGCCAGGACGGGAAGGGGATGAGTGGTGTCATCGGCATTCGCACGGACAAGGACGATATCGTGTGGATGCTCGACATGGGCGATGCGGCCAACCAGCCCAAACTGGTTGGCTGGAACGACCGGGAAGATCGCGTTCATCGCATCATTGTCATTCCGCAGAGTGTCTTGCGACCGAGTTCGTTTGCCCAGGATTTCGTCATAGATGGCGACCGCAAGCGAATATACATCGCCGATATGACACTCAACGCCGATGGAGCGAGCGATTTTCCTGCGATTATCGTCGTTGATCTTGAGACAGGCCTTTCCCGTCGAGTGCTTGAAAACCACCCATCGCTACAGCCCGATGACGCGCCGTTAGTGATTGAAGGCAACCCAGTTGAGATGGTCACGCAAGACGGGCGCACAGTCCCCTACCGCTACGGTCTGAACCCAATCGCTATCGATCCGCTCGGGCGATGGGTCTATTTCGGTGCGTTGTCGGGAAAATCGGTCTACAGGATCGATGCCGATGCTCTATCGGACGCCGCCGCCGATCTCAAAACGTTGACAGATGGCGTTAAGTTTTGGTGCGAGAAGCCGCCCTGTGACGGCTTTGATGTAGATGCGAACGGGAATGTCTACATTACCGATATCACCAAAAGTGCCATCGGAATTGCTTCACCTCCCGGCTACCGGGTTCTTGTCGAAGACAAGGAGCTTCTTGGATGGCCGGACGGCGTGGAGTTGGATGTAGAGGGGCGCTGGCTCTACATCAGCAGCAACCAGTTGCATCGCCATCCACTGCTGAACAAGGGCAGCGACCAGAGCCGGCCTCCTTACTATTTGCTGCGCTTGCGCGTGGACGCGCCGATGACCCCGTCATAGAGGGGAGTGCCAGTGCAGTGAAGGCCCATTTCGTGGGTGCATCTTAAGAGCTTAGCGTTAACACGCGCCCGCGGATGTTGATGCGCGGCTGATTGGGCATTTGCTCAGTCAGCTGCTTTAAAGGCCAGAGTCGAGAAACGCCGACGCGCTTACGTTTGATGATCCATGATCACAAAGTCTACCCCGGTGGACGAAACGTTATTTGCATCGGCGGTCTGCTGTGCGTCGGGGCTCCCCGATATTCGTCGAGCAGTTAAGGAAACGCATCCAGCTGCCTGTCCTAGTCTTAGGAAATTGGTTCCAATACTTCATTCTTTGCGACATGCTGTACTAGGAAATCAATGAACGCACGGATGCGAGCTGCAAGATGCTCATGTCCGGCAAAGACGGCATGTATGGTTTCGATGTCGCCTGGATTGTACTCCTCCAGCACCGGAACCAATCTGCCTGCATCTATATCCGGCTGAACGTGGAACTGGCCGACACGCCCCAAGCCCGTACCGGCAAGGCACAGCCTGCGGATAATCATACCGCTGTTGACTGCGGTATTGCCCGAGATGGGTAGCCGGTGGATCTCCGCCGATCCGGGATCGCGGAAGGGCCATTCGTTCAGGTTGCGGCGGAAATTGAAACTGAAACAATTGTGGTTGACAAGATCCTGAGGCGTTTTCGGTACACCCTTGGAATTGAGATATGCTGGAGAAGCAACGACGACCCGCCGGCTCTCCAGGAGCTTTCGCGCTTTCAGGGACGAGTCGTCCAACGCCCCGGAACGGATAGCTATGTCTGTTCGTTCCTCGATCAGGCCAATAATGCCATCGGTCAACGAGACGTCGAGCTGAACGTCGGGATAGATTTCGAGAAACGACGGTATCAACGGGAGGAGGTAGCGCTCGCCAAATCCAACAGACGCGTTTACGCGAAGCAGTCCTCTGGGCAGCATCCTGCCTCCGCCTGATACAATCTGTTCCGTTTCGGTTATCTCAGCCAATATGCGCCGCGCTCGATCGAGATAGACTTCTCCTTCAGGTGTTAGCGTTATCGTCCGGGTGGAACGCACCAGCAGCCGCGTGCCCAACCGATCCTCGATCCGTGTGACCAGCTTGCTGACCGCGGATGGTGAAAGCTTCAACCGACGGCCCGCGGCGGAAAAGCTTTTCAGATCGGCAGCTGCGACAAAGACTTCCATTTCGCCTGTGCGATTATCCATGAATTTCGAAACCTATGAATGTCATTCATAGGTATTTATCCACTGCTCTGGATTATCACTCAAGCCCTTCTCCACCATATTGCAGCACAGCAATCGCTCAACCGACAGCACCGCTGTCTCAGCAACCCCCGCTCGCACGGTGAGGGGAAGGAACTAATATGCCTATTGCGCTCTTTGCATTGACGATCGCGGCCTATGCGATCGGAACCACCGAATTTGTCATCGTCGGCCTGCTGCCGACGGTTGCCGACGATCTCAACATCACCCTGCCGCTTGCCGGCCTCATCGTCAGCGTCTACGCGCTCGGCGTCACCTTCGGCGCGCCGATCCTGACCGCGCTGACCGGCCGGATCGAGCGCAAACCCTTGCTCGTCGGCCTGATGGCGCTTTTCATCATCGGCAATGCCGCAGCGGCGCTGTCACCGAGCTACGAGCCTCTGCTCGTCGCCCGCGTCATCTCGGCCTTCGCCCACGGAGTGTTCTTCTCAGTAGGCGCGACCATTGCCGCCGATCTCGTGCCCGAAGATCGCCGCGCCTCGGCCATCGCCATGATGTTCATGGGCTTGACGGTCGCAATTGTCACCGGCGTGCCGCTCGGCACCTGGATCGGACAGACGTTTGGCTGGCGCGCCACTTTCTGGGCGGTGACGGGGCTTGGCGTCATCGCTCTTGCGGCCATTGCAGCACTGCTGCCGAACACGTTGACCAAGGCGCCGCCGGCACGGCTGATCGACCAGGTGCGCGTTCTCGGCTCGGGCCGGCTGCTGATCGTCTTTGCGATGACTGCGCTTGGCTATGGCGGCACCTTCGTCACCTTCACCTTCCTGGCGCCGATCCTGCAGGAAATCACCGGCTTTTCCGAAGGCGCCGTCAGCCTGATCCTGGTGCTCTACGGCGTCGCGATCGCGATCGGCAACATTGCCGGCGGCAAGATCGCCAACCGCGATCCGGTGAAGGCGTTGGCCGGCCTGTTCGTTGCTCAAGCCGTGGTCCTGGTGCTCTTCACATTCACGGCCACCTCGCAAGCCCTGACGCTGGTGACGCTGGCGAGCCTCGGCTTCCTGTCTTTCGCGACCGTGCCTGGCCTGCAGCTCTATGTCGTGCAGCTTGCCAAGCAGCATCGCCCTGGGGCCGTCGACGTCGCCTCGGCGCTCAACATTGCCGCCTTCAACCTCGGCATTGCAATCGGCGCCTGGCTCGGTGGCGTCATCGTCGCCTCGTCGCTGGGCCTCGGCATGACGCCGATGGTCGGCTCCGTTCTCGTGGTGGGCGCGTTGCTCCTGACGCTTCTGAGCGGCGCGCTCGACCGCCGCGCAGTCTCAACGCTCAAAGCGGCCTAGTTTCGGTAGGTCCGGCGTGCAATGCGCCGGACCTAGCCACCAGTCCTTACTGCGGAGAACCTCCATGTCCCTGGCAACTACATGCAAAACCGGCGCACTTGAACTCATCTGCAGACCGGAGGGTGGCCTGACGCTTGGCATCGAATTGCCACTCGACAATGACTGGTCCGCCGAGCGCGAAGAAAAGAGATTGGCAGAGGGCCGTCCCTTCGGCGTTCCTGACCTCACCAACTACCCCGATCTTGTTCGTCAAGTCGACCGCTCAGGTTTTGCCGCTGTCTGGACGCGCGATGTCCCGGTCTTCGATCCCCATAATTTCGGCGATGCCGGGTCCGTCTATGATCCTTTCGTCAATCTCGGTTTTCTTGCCGGCATTACTGAAAATGTCGCGCTTGGCACTGCGGCAATCGTCTTGCCACTGCGTCACCCGATGATGGTTGCCAAGGCCGCCGCCTCGGTCGACAAATTGTCCGGCGGCCGGCTAATCCTTGGTGTCGCGTCCGGCGATAGACCAGTGGAATACCCACTGCTCGGTTTAGACTTCGAGCAACGTGGTGAAGCGTTTCGGGACGCCGTTTCCTATATTAGGGATGCCTGGAAAGCGGACGGATTGCCACTCGGGGATGGGCGCATCGAGCCGAGCCTCGATCTACTCCCCAAACCCGTGCAAACACAAATCCCTATGATCATTGCCGGCCAGGGCCGTCAAACGCCGGAGTGGATCGCCGCAAACATGCAAGGCCGGTTCGTTTATCCTGGCGGAATCGAACGCATGGCTATGCAGTCCCGTGACTGGTTTGTCGCGAGAAAGGCTCTCGGCCTGTCTGCGGGTGCCTTCATCAGCGCCTTCCATCTCGATCTTGCCGATAATCCGGACGAGCAAGCTACCCCACGACGCTTTGGTGCCCGCATCGGCCGCAGGCGGTTCATTGATCACCTGCATGCGCTCGAGGATACCGGCGTCAACCATCTGGCTCTCTTGCTGCGTCCGGCACGCCGGCCTCTCACAGAGGTGATCGACGAGTTGGCGCGCGATGTACTTCCCGCCCTCAAGGCCAGCTTCCCCGCGGCTAAGGCTGCTTTAAAATAATCAAGGAGAAAACCAAATGCATACTGTAACCGCGAATGGCGCGATAATTCCGGCCCTTGGCTTCGGCACTTTCCGGATGTCGGGAGTTGAAGTGCTGAAAATCGTTCCGCATGCGCTCAAGGTCGGCTTTCGTCACGTCGATACTGCCCAGATTTATGGCAATGAGGCAGAGGTTGGCGATGCTATCGCGGTATCGGGCGTTGCGCGTGGCGACATCTTCCTGACCACCAAAGTGTGGGTCGAGAATTACAAATACGACGCTTTCGTCAAGTCCGTCGATGGAAGCCTGAAGAAGCTGAAGACCGAGTATGTCGACCTTCTGCTCCTCCATTGGCCGAATGAATACGTCTCGCTGTCGGAGCAGATCGGTGCCTTAAATGAGGTTCAGCAAACCGGTAAAGTGCGCCACATCGGTGTCTCCAATTTCAGCACTGCGCTGATGGCGGAATCGATCAAACTCTCGAAGACCCCGCTCGTCACCAACCAGATTGAATACCATCCCTATCTTAACCAGGACGTGGTTCTGGCGGCGGCCAAAGACGCCGGTATGTCCATGACGGGGTACTACGCCATGGCGGATGGCAAGGTCTTTTCCGATCCGTTGCTTAACGATATTGGCGCAAAGCACGGTAAATCTGTCGCACAGGTCGTCCTGCGATGGCTTATTCAACAGGAAGGCGTCGTCGCGCTTTCAAAGACGGTTGGTGAAGCACGCGTTGTTGAAAACTTTGCAGTTTTCGATTTCGCACTTTCTGTGGATGAAATGGCCGCTATTAGCGGTTTGGCAGCTTCCGATGGCAGGATTGTTTCGCCACAAGGTCTCGCGCCGGTCTGGGATAGGGCGGCATGATATCGAGGCACACTGCCTCCTGGTCCCTCCTTTTACGAGTAGCTCGAAAATGATGCGCGATGAGCGGTTGAATGCGGCCGAATGCAAATACAGGTGATAAAAAGCAGTTGGTCTGTTTCGCAACAAGCGGCGATCCCAAGGCAATCCGCAAAGGAGCTTTGGGAAGGGTAGGCTGGGCTGCCTTCTATCCCTGGCAGGAGACCTTGGTTGCTGACGGGTTCTACTCGGATGGCCCTGAGGCCAGTTAACGCAAGGGGACCGGGGAACACGGCGCAAAGATGGTTCATGGACGCCGTAAAGCTGTTCGTGGATTGCTGGAGCAAAGTTCGCTGCCCGTCGATACCGACTACGACTTGCGTAGGAACGAGCAGGCATTTCGCATTGAACCGACAGGATGTGTCGCATGGGTATCGAATGGTCCGCCGCTTTGATCATATTCGTTGTAATGGCAACGACGTTGCTAGCGCGCACGGTGCGGATTGCAGATCCCATCCTGCTCGTTGTCGCCGGCATTGGTTTGGCCTTCGTGCCCGGCTTTCCGAGCGTGGCCTTAGACCCGAGGGCATTACTCCTGGCAGTATTGCCTCCCATGCTATTCTGGCATGCATTCATTGTCACGCCGCGAGAAATCAGGGCGAATGCCTTCGCTGTTGGTTTGCTTGCTTTACCGCTCGTAGCGATAACGGTGCTGTCAGTCGCAGTGGTGTTGCATTGGGGCGTGGGGATGCCGTGGCCAGTCGCGATTGTTGCAGGCGCTATTCTCGGACCAACGGATCCGGTGGCGTTCTTGACCGTTGCGCGTCGATTGGGTGTCTCTCCAAGATTGGTGGGCCTACTCGACGGTGAAAACCTTTTGAACGACTTCACCGCGCTTGTCATCTACGGGCTCGCGCTTCAAACAGTAATGTCCGGTGTGTTCTCGATCTCCGATGCACCGATCACTTTTCTGGAAACTGCAATCGGCGGACTGATGATTGGCTTGTTCGTTGGCCACCTCATATCGATCGTCAACAAACGCGTTTCCCATCCGCTCGTCGCCCCCATTGTAACGTTGTCTGGCGCATATCTTGCGTTTTTGCCGGCCGAAGCACTGCATCTCTCCGCCATTCTTGCAGCTGGTGTTGCCGGACGTATCGCAGGGGCCAAGTCTGCGGTCGTCGATGAACCTCAGACCCGATTGGTTGGGTACGGTTTCTGGAACACCTTGATTTTCCTGTTGACCGCTATCCTCTTTGCGCTGGTGGGGCTTCATCTGCCTCTCGCGGTAAAAAACATCAACGCCGATACTGAGGTCCTGCGATTGTGCGCACTCGTCACGATAGCGGTGATAGCGACCAGGCTCCTTTTCGTTCTGGCCATAGGATTGCTTTTGCCAAACGTTGCCAAGCGAATGAGCAATGCCGGGCATCGCTGGCCTTGGGCAGAGAGCCTCGTTGCGGGCTGGTCGGGTATGCGAGGAGCTCTGTCACTGATCATGGTGCTGACCCTACCCGAAACCTTTCCACATCGCGATCTGCTGATAATCGTGACGTTCTCTGTGCTGCTGGCAACTTTGCTTATTCAGGGGCTATCTCTTCCGCTGGTCATTCGATGGCTACCGGTGGAGCGAGATACGTTGACCCACCATGAAACTGCCGTGGGTCGTCGGGCCGCACACGCCGCCGCATCGGACCAACTGCAACAAATGGAGGCTTCCGGTCACATTGAAAAAGATGACGCCGGCCTATTGCGAAGCATGTATCATTGGCGGCACTCGGCTAAGGGGAGGGCAACAAGGCCGGTCGAGCTTGCGCTTATTCAAACCGAACGGGCGGCCATATTGCGCATGCGTCGAGATGGTCAAATCAGTGATGAGGTGGTGCGTGAACTCGAAGCCGAGTTGGATATGCGTGCTGTCATGTTGAATGGCGACAGCCCATTCTCCGGCTAAAAATGGGCGCCCTGAGACTGCCCATGAATTGCTCGGTTATGGCTGTGCCGTTGTCTTCTCGTCGAGGAAAGCGCTTTGCAGCGCCTATTTCACGCGCTTTCTCGTAGAGGTGGTCGGGTAGCATTCGCTCGGTTTTCGAAATCCCTTTAGTGCGTGCCGTGAGACGCTCAGCATTAGTCTAATCCGCAGTGCAGTGCGCCACGTTCGGTGCCTTTCATCGGCGTATCGGAAGATGTCGTTTCACTTACGAACCAAAATGTAACTGTTTGCGACAAGCGTTGCCCGCGCGGCGAAGAGGCCCTCCCACAGAGCCGTTCCTCGGTCGAAATAAACTGGCACGCGCAAAGGGGCTTAACATACATGATATATGATGTATGTTTTCAACGGCCTCGCTTGCGTGGCCCGGATTTCAAAGGGAGGATATCAATGAAAATACTTCAAGTTATGCGACATCTCGCCTTCGCAGCTGCAATTGCCGCCGCAAGCGCCGCTGCGGCAGGCGAAATTCCCAATTTAGATCAGACTATTGCGCCAGCGGAGGGTGCTGTGTTGCGCCAGCCGACGCCGTCAACGAATGATAGCTTTGTAATCGGTCTCAGCAACTTCGCCCTGAACAACGACCATAGCACACAAACTATGGCGGAGGCCCGGTACGAGGCAGCGCAATTCGGTGAGATCAAGCAGTTCATCATCACCGACGCTGGTGGCAGCGTACCACAGCAAATCGCCGATATCGAGGATCTCGCCGCGCGCGGCGTCGACGCGATCATCGTGCGCGCAGGATCGGAGACGGCGCTCAATGCGGTAATCGAAAAAGTCTATGATCAGGGGATTCCTGTCATCATTTTTTCCTCCAGCGCCTCGCCAAAGCGCTATACGACAAAGATCGTGGGCGACGACAAGGAATTCGGGCGAGTCGGCGCCGAATATCTGGCACGCGATATGGGGGGCAAGGGTAAAGTCATCGCGATCCGCGGCATTGCCGGAAACTCGATCGATACCGATCGCTGGGCCGGGGCGAAAGAGGTTTTCGACACCCACCCTGAAATTGAGGTAGTCGGCGAGGGTTATGGCGAGTGGGCTTACGACCGCGGCAAGCAGGTGTGTGAGTCGCTCCTGCTTGCGCATCCCGACATCACCGGGATCTGGTCCTCTGGCGGGGCGATGACGCAGGCCTGCGCCGAGGCGATGGTAGAATACGGCCTCGACTTGGTGCCGATGTCAGGGGAAGCCGGCAATGGCTTTCTTCGTGTATGGCAGGAGATGAATCTGCAAAGCGTTGCACCGCAATACCCGACGTGGCTGGGCGCTCAGGCGGTGATCGCGTCATTACGCATTCTCAAGGGTGCCGAAACGTACGACGCCTATGTCTATCGCACCGACCCGATCACGAGGGATGAAATACCGCAATTCTATCGCCCAGAATTGAAGGACAGTTACTGGGTCGGCTCGATCCTCCCTGAGGACCAATTGAAGAGCATGTATGGAAAATAACTGAGCTGGCGTCCCACGGGTGCCGGCCAAGACGTGGACGGCACCCAAACCCAATCAAAAGAGACGATGTCTGCTCAACATACTGCGCTAGTCGTTGGCACCGGATTGCTCGGCGCAAGCATCCTGCGTGCGCTCCGGGGCGGCGGACAGCGGGTGATGGCGCTTGCACGCACTCCGACGGAACGGAGGCCGAAAGAATAGCCGCAGATCTTTCCGACGTGCAAAGGGTGGGTTCGCGGGTAAAGACCGCCGTCCACGTCTATTTTGCCACCTGGAAACCCACGGCCACTGAAACGGAGACTGTGCGATCAATGCACTCTCCATGCAGAATTTCTTCGATGCCGCCCGAGATGTTGGGCTTGGGATTGAACATGTTTCCCTGATAACAGGGGTGAAACACTATCTCGGGCCCTTCCGACTTCGGCAAGATCATGCCTGAAACGCCCTTGCAAGAGGACGGATTTCGATTGGACCTGCCGATTTTATTACGCGAGGAAGACACCCTATTCGGGATGGCCGCCCGAGGCGGATATACCTGAGCTTCCGCCGCCCCAACTCGGTCGTCGGTTTCGAGAGCCCCTTTTGATGAACATGGGTCTGACACTCGCCTGCTATGAAGCGATCTGCCGAGAAACCTGGCGCCCTTCGCTTTTCCCGGCATATCGAAACAATGGGGTATGCTGACCGAGACGAGCGATGCGAGAATTGTGGCAAAGCAGGCGATCTCGCCGCATATACGCCGGACGGGAAGGGTAGGGCCACCAATATCGGCAATGGTGACGTATTTCGCTGGCGTTTGATGGGACCGCATGTTGCAGATTATTTCGGGGTTGTCGCAACCCTACGACGTTCAACAGAAAAGCCTCCAGCGCATCATGGCTGACGCCGGCGAAATCTTGCGCGCTATGGCAGCGAAGTATGACCTAGTTGAAAGTGATATCGGCAAACTGTCGACCTGGTGGCACAGCCACCCTGATTTCGGACGCAAAGTCGAGTGTATTTCGGATATGCGCAACAGTCGGGCGCGGGGGTTCGACGTTCTCGCCCAAGGCCACACGATCGTTGGCTTTGGGCGAAATGTTCAGCTCCTTCAAAGCCGCGTAGCGCGCGAAATGCCGCCGTCGACGAGAATATCCTGCCCGGTGATGAAGGCCGCGCCGTCTGATGCAAGGAACAGGGCCGTTGCTGCGACTTCCTCGCTCGAGCCGATACGTTCGAGTAGGTGCATGTGGCCGAACTTCTTAGCTAGGTCTCCCGTGGGATCGCTGTCCAGCACTTGCTGGGTCATTCGCGTCAGGATCGCGCCAGGTGAGATCGTGTTGAAACGCACGTTTTTATCGCCGTACTCGACCGCTAGCTGTCGCGTCAGCGAGACGATGCCGCCTTTTGATGCTGCATAGGGCGACAAGCCCGCGAACGACTTCTCGTGATGTATCGAGGCGAGGCTGATCACGCTACCGCCACCTCGTGCCACCAGATGCGGAACGACGGCGGCCGAAAGTCGGAATACGCTTCCAAGGTTGACGTTGATTACGTGCATCCACTCAGATTCGCCAAAGTCAGTGATCGGGCGGGGTGGATCGGGCAATATTGCGGCGTTGTTAACCGCGACATCGACCCCGCCAAAATGATCGAGTGTTGCATCGACGACGCGACGTACCTCAACCGTTGACGAGACATCGCACGGCACAAACAATGCTTCAAACCCTGCTTCGACCAGTTCGCTGACCCGCGCCTGACCGCCTTTGGTGTCAATGTCGCATGCGACCACCCTGGCACCGGCTCGCGCGAATTCGCAGAGGATTGAGGCACCGATACCCTGGGCGGCCCCGGTCACGATGCAGACTTTTCCATCGAGCTTAATCATGGCCGTTCCCCTCCGAATTCAGCTTGAACGTTAGATGGTAGGTTTCACGAGCCCCGGGATCCAGCCACGCGTCCGGTTCAAAGGGCGCCGTGGTGACCGCCGGCATCGGTGCCGACGCCGGTTCGATACCGATCACGTTCATTCCTGGATAGCGGTTGTACCATTCGATCACATGCGAAAAGCTCGGCGATCGCATGGCAAGAGTGAACGTCAGGCCGCCAGCCAATCGCGGCTGATATACGGTTATTTCGTCCGCGCAGAACGTCCGCTCGATCGCGCGGAACTGTTCGGTCATCTCAGGGTCGAGCGGTTGGCAAATCGCAGGCATTCGGGGATCTTCCGGCAATCCACGAATGACCGTGCCGTCGTCAATCAGCGGATAGCCCAAATTAACGTGATAAAGGACGCGGTGCGGAGTACGCTTGCGACCGATGTTCTGAACATGATCGATCAGATCAATAAGTGGGCGCTCTATACCAAACGTATAGCGCCGCCGGACTTCGATCTGCTCTCCGAACATCGCAGTTTGCCGCAGTATTGCCTCGGCATAGACTAATGGTCCGTTCTCGGCATGAAGATCGACCCCGAAGCTGAGGTTGCTGCCTGGAATAAATGTCGCTCGACCGTGCAACGGGTACTTCGCCTCAGCCTTTAGAGCGTAGCCAAAATGGTTCTGCGGTCCAGTGCGCGCGGGACCGTAATGATCCCAGCCGCAGGTTATGAGGAAGCCTGAGAAAGCCCGGACGAATGCCAGACCATCCTCACTGTCTGGCGCGTGCAGAGCGGGCGCGGCAAAGCCTTGAGACCCACGCCAACCAAGTGGCACGCCGCGATAGTCCAGATCAACTAGATCGAAGCCTCGATCAACAGCAATACGGAAGTGCATCCCTGACAAAGTGCGGCCGACCAGGAACCTCGCGCCTCGCGCAGGACCGTCCTCGGCCGCCATGAGCGTAATGTCGCCCAATTGAGAGATATCCCCAATCTTGTCTAAATAGTCTTGACGCACGTTTTCCTCCTCATTTTGCAATTAATTCCGCGGCCTTCACGCGGGACGCTGCGATCAGACCGCTGGACGTACCGGAATTTTCACGTCTTCTCACATGCGCTCGCTTGCCATAGTCTGATACAGGATATATCATGTATCATGTTGCGACAACAAGGTTGGGGGGACCTGTCTATGTCAGAAACCACTGTCTCTATGAGCAGATCGGCGATCTTCACGCTTCCGCTCAGAGCATGGTCAACAATCACGGCCGTGCCGGCGATCCCAGCGCTGCTGTTATTGGCGGTCCTGGCATTTTTCGTTCAGCCTCGGATGATCTCAATCCCGTTTCTCTTAATTCTCCTGCGCCAAGCGGTGCCGCTCGGCCTTGTCGCTTTGGGCCAAAGCTTGCCCATCGTCGGGAGGTCGATCGACCTGTCGATTGGAGGTGTCGTGGCGTTGGTGAATGTGGTCCTGTCCATGTCGATGTTTGCCGGAAGTAGTCCCTGGCTCTCAATCGGAGTGCCGTTGCTGATAGGTGTCGTGGTGGGTGCCGCTAACGCGCTGTTCATCGTCTTCATTCGCGCCTCTGCCGTCGTTGTGACACTGGGAATGTCCGTTGTTCTTCTGGGCCTGAGCTTTCTGTTGAGCGGCGGCGCCCCTGGTGGTGACATAAATCCCGCAATCGAGCTCCTGGCACGGGGACGGATCGTAAACCTTCCCTATGCCGGCATCTGCCTCCTCATGCTGGCTCTCGTCTTGACCGTCGTCGTGCGCCGTTCGGTTTTCGGCCATGGGCTGACCGCGACAGGAGGTGGCTTCCAACCCGCAAGACTGGCCGGCGTCGCCGTTTTGCGCGATCTGGTTCTCGCTCATGTACTTTGCAGCTGTTTCGCCGCTTTGGCTGCGATTTTCCTGACCGGCTACATCGGGACCGGAACTCTTGGGCTTGGCGCAGATCTGGTGATGGCCTCGGTCGCGGCGGTTGTGCTTGGCGGCACGGCCTTCGGTTTTAGCGCTGGCGGAGCATTCGGCGTCCTTGTCGGCGCTTTTGCGCTAACGTTCCTTGCGAATTTGCTGACCGCAATCGGTGTCGACAAACCTTTCCAACTCGTTTTGCAGGGGGCGATCATCGCTGGCGCGGCCATGCTTTCTTCGTACCGCCAATGAGCGCGACCTGGCACACGAGGGCCGATAGCGAAACCGGCGCCGACGAACTATTGCTCGAGGCAAAAAACATACGCAAATTATTCGGCGCAACCCGGGCCCTGGACGGTGCTTCGCTTCGCCTGCGGCCGGGCACAGTCCACGCCGTACTGGGTGAGAATGGCGCCGGAAAGTCATCCTTGATGAAGATCTTCTCGGGTGTCTATACGCCGGATGGGGGAGAAATCCTGGTAAACGGTCGTGCGGTCCACTGGACTGACGCTGCGCAGGCCCGGGCGGCCGGTATCTCGACAATTTTCCAGGAGTTTATCCTACTGCCAAACCTCTCGGTCGGCGAAAATCTCTTCCTCGGCCACGAACCACGTGACCGGTTCGGACGCATTGATTACAAGAAGATACGCAGGATCAGCGTCGAGGTCCTCGGTCGCGTCGGTTTGAATGTCGACCCGGATGCACTGACAGGAACGCTGCGGGTCGCTGACCAGCAGATGGTGGAGATTGCCAAAGGCATCATGCGTGATGCCCAGATTTTCATCTTCGACGAACCGACCGCAGCCCTTGGTGAAAGTGAGGTACGGCAACTGTTTTTGCTCATTCGCTCCTTACGGGCGCAAGGCAAAGGTATCCTCTACATCTCTCACAGATTGGCCGAACTGTTCGAGATCTGTGACGAGGTCACGGTGTTCAAGGACGGGCGCTTTGCTGGACACTTCACTATTGCCGAAACCAGATCGGACCAACTGGTTACTGCAATGGTAGGGCGTTCGATGAAGGACTTCTTTCCGCCCAGGAAGCCCAATGCCGATCCCGGCGCAACAAAACTCGCTTTTCGGGGTGTCCAGCTTCCTGGTTTTGAGGGGCGGGTAGATTTTGAAATCGGCAGAAACGAGATTGTCGGTTTTGCCGGGCTTGAAGGACAGGGACAGATCCAGATCACACGCTGCCTATTTGAGGGCACGCCACCGACAGCTGGCCAAATACTGATCGACGGCAAGCCCGTCACTCATACAAGTGCCGCTGGCGCGATTAGTGCCGGTATCGGTATCATTCCTGAGGATCGCAAGGCCGAGGGACTGTTTCTTGAACTGGGCGTGAACCGCAACATCTTGGTCTCTGGCTTATCGGGACGCTTGCCTCTCGGTGTTGTTTCGAGTGATGCCGCAAAGGTCCGAGAGCTAATAAGACGCCTGAACATCAGGCTTAGCGGCCCCGATCAGCCGGTGGGAGAACTCTCCGGGGGAAACCAGCAGAAAGCGCTCCTGGCACGATGGCTCTATAGGAACGTCGAAGTGCTGATCTGCGAAGAACCGACCCGCGGCGTAGATATCGGGGCCAAGCTTGAAATTTATACGATCCTTCGCGAACTGGCTGATGGCGGCGTTCCGATTATCGTCACCTCGCGCGAGATGATGGAACTCATAGGCCTGTGTGATCGGATTATCGTGGTTAGCGATGGCACTACCGTGGCGGAACTGCCCGGGCCGACCGCAACCGAAGAACAGATCATGTCGGCGGCGCTGGCGAAAAGGGAGACCGTCAATCCATGAAGACCATGACTGCCATCGACCAGCGTCGCAGATCCGCCTGGCCGGCATATTTTCTCCTGGCCGCACTTGCTTGCGGACTCGGATTGATTTCGCCGAGCATTCTTGGCCCAACCAACCTGACCAACATACTGAGCCAGCAGACCAGCTTGTTGATCACCACCGTGGGGCAGACGATCGTCGTGATCTCGGGGGGGCTTGATCTTTCCGTGGGCTCGGTCGTCAGCATGACGACGGCAATCGTCAGCCATGACACAATCTTTGCAATTCCGTTGGCGCTTCTTGCCGCCGCCTGCGTCGGGCTGGTCAATGCAGTCGGAATTCTTCGGCTTAATATCCATCCGATTCTGATGACGCTCAGCTCGATGACTGCGGTTCAAGGCGTTGCTCTGCTGGTCCGTCCGACCCCTGGCGGTGAAGCCCCGCGCATCCTTGTCTGGTTCTCTTCCACCAATGTCGTTGGTCTGCCGATCACCATCCTTCTTGCCGGTTTGGTGCTTGTCGCAGCGGGTTATGTCATGAACCGCACCCGAGTTGGCCTTCACCTGCTGGCCACAGGCGGGTCTCCAAAGAACGCGCTGCTCGGTGGGGTCAATGCGCGACGGACTATTGCTATAGCTTACGTCGTCTCGGCTTTGCTGGCTTGTGTTGCGGGTCTGAACTTAGCCGGTCGACTTGCGAGTGGCGATCCGCTTGTCGGAGAAGCGTTTGCGATCGATTCAATCGCAGCGACGGCTCTTGGCGGCACGCAGCTGACCGGCGGACTTGGTGCCGTTGGTGGCCCGGCCGCGGGCGTGCTGTTCCTTGCGCTTCTCTCGAACGGCCTCAACTATATGAATATATCAACCTATTACCAGATGCTGATTAAGGGTGGCCTTTTAGTGGCTGCCGTCTGCGCGCATCGACGTGTGGCCCCTGGCTTGTGAGGAGAAAATCACCGGAAATCAAACTGCTGTTCGATATGCTTGGCGACGGGCATGCTTTGGGATTTGTAAACCCAACGTCTCTATCGGATCGATTCTCTTCGACGCATCGTATTATGCACTGCGGACGGCGGCGACCTGCAGGAATGGAGCGTTCCGCAGAACATCGGTTCGATGGCGATGCGCAACATGAAGGTGCGATCTTTTCTCTGGCCGACGGTTTCCACCGATCTTTGGCGGTAGCACTTCTCGTCATAGACATTATTGGAACGCAAGGCCTCCACGAAGGCCGCCACTAGGGCTAAGCACGGTTGTGCGCAGCTTTGTTGGTACCAAGGCTTCAGGCAAAAACATGCTCTTCGAGCTCCCGCAAGGAATGCAATTGCCTGACGCCGGTGGGGGCGGGCATAATGCTGTGGGGTACGAAAACTGTTTCCATTCCCGACGCTAGTCCGGCTATTGCACCACTGGTACTGTCCTCCACGACGAGACAGTTTTCCATTGCAACGCCCAGCAGGTAAGCGGCCCTTAAATAGCCTTCGGGTTCCGGCTTGCCCTTCCTTACATCATTGCGAGATATGGTGATCAGGCCGGGTCGCAGCAACCCGGCCGCGCGAAGGTTGATGTCAACGATTGCGCGATCGCTGTTTGACACCACTGCCTGATGAATACCACTCGCGTCCAACCGATGCCAGGTTTCAAGGGCCTCATCAAACGCCTTGAGCGCGGATGCAGCCTTGAAATAGTGGTGGTGCTTGCGCTTTTCCCATTCTAGCGGGTCCATGTTGAGGCCGAACCCTTCGACGATGAGCTGGTAGATCTCGTCGCTTGCGCGCCCCACAACTCTCTCCTTGAGATCTGGGGGACCCGTTAGGCCCGCCTCGGCCATCGCGAGATAGAGCGCCTCCACCGCAATGTCCTCGCTGTCCACTAGCGTGCCATCCATGTCCCACAATACCGCTTCAAGCTTTCGCATGCCATTTCCCGCAATTATCCCGTGCCGCCAGGCATTTTGTTCCCGATGGGCCCCATGCCGTTTCGGGTCGGCAAGCTGACGTTTCCACTCAAAATCATCGTGAAATAAAAATCATTTTTTTTCCGGTTGCGCAATAACGAATTTCATTCTACATTTTCTGCACGAAATCAAATTCGATCGGAGGAAGCCATGAACGTGGCGAGCGCAGATGTTGCGACACGCATAGCGGTGGCGCGCATTCTGCCTGTTGTCGTGATTGATCGGGTCGAGGACGCGGTTCCGCTGGCACGGGCACTGATAGAAGGCGGCCTGCCGGTTGCCGAGATCACATTTCGCACAGAGGTGGCGGCCGAGGCCATTCGCCAGATTAGCGCCGATGCACCGGAAATGTTGGTCGGCGCGGGTACGGTGCTTACCACCGGCAACCTTGACGCCGCCCGTCAGGCTGGCGCCGCATTCATCGTCACTCCAGGTTTCAATCCTGCGATCGTTGCGGCTGCTCGAGACGCGGGCATGCCAATCGTGCCTGGCGTCAACAACCCGACTGGTATCGAGCAGGCGATGGCCGCTGGGCTTGATATCGTCAAGTTCTTTCCGGCCGAGCCAACTGGGGGTGTGGCTTTCCTCAAGGCACTCATGGGACCCTATGGTGGAATGCGTTTCGTGCCCACGGGTGGGATTGGCCCCAAGAACCTGGCTTCCTATCTCGCGCTCCCGGCCGTTCTGGCCTGCGGCGGCTCGTGGATGGTCGATCCACAACTGATTCGTCAGGGCCGGTTTGACGAGATTTCACGTTTGACCGGCGAGGCCGTGAGCCTTGCCCGGGCGGATTGAAACAAACGAAAAAATGCCCTTTGCGGGCGTAACATTGGAGGTAAAGCATGGCGAACAACACGCTGTCGGAAGGTCTTTCCCTTAAGGGAAAAACCTGCATCGTCACCGGCGCAGCATCGGGGATCGGCGAAGCCGTGGCCCGTATCTATGCACATAATGGGGCAAATGTCGCGATGATCGATTTCGATCGCGAGCGTCTTGAGCGGATCTCTGCCGAGATCGCGGCCGATGGCGGAACAGTGCTGCCGATTTTCGCCGATGTTTGCGAAGAGGCCGCCGTAAGAGCTTTCTTCGAGCAGGTGAACGACCAATTCGGTTCTATTGACGTAGTGGTGAATTCTGCTGGACGCGACAGTCTTGCTCCGCCGGTTACTCGCGTAACGCTAGAAGAGTGGAACAAGACCATCGGCCCGAATCTTACCGCGGTATTCCTGTGCTGCCGCGAAGCTTTCCTCTACATGGAAAAGCAGGCCGAAGGCGGCCGCATCATCAATATGGGTTCCTCTTCGACCCGTGTCGCCTCAGGCCCGGGCCACAGCCCGTATCGCGCCTCCAAGCACGGCATGCTTGGGTTCTCCAAAAATATCCTGCTCGAAGGCAAGGATAAGAAGATCGGCGTGACGGTTCTCAACCCCAGCCATGTCAAAACCCCGATGACGGAAATCATCGATCAGGGCCTTTATGACGGAAATCTCGAGGCCTATGTCGAGGGCTGGCTGGATGAGAAGGAAATGAAGGAAGGTATCCATGCCTCCTGCATCGACGTTGACAATGTTGCTTGGCTCGCGCTCTACGTAGCCACGCGCACGCCTGATGTGACCATTCCGACGATTTCCCTCTACCCGACCCACAAGGCACACCGCTACGGGATGGAGGTGTAACGCGATGAGGGCCGCCGTATTCAAGGGTAAGGGTCATATCTCGCTCGACGAGCGAGATCGCCCTAAACCGAAGGCCGATGAAGTGCTGGTCCGCGTCTTTGCCGCCTCGATTTGCGGCACGGATCTCAAAGTCATCCGCGGCGGGCATTTTCGAGTGGGCGAGAATGACACCCGTGTACTCGGCCACGAACTCGCGGGCGAGATCGTCGAGGTCGGGCGGCATGTCACTCAGTGGAAGATTGGCACACGTGTTTCTGCGGTGCCTAACATCGGCTGCGGTCATTGCGATATGTGCCGACGCGGCCTCAACAACATGTGCCCCGACTACAGCGCTTTTGGTATCGATATCGACGGCGGCTTCCAGCAGTACATGATTGTTACTCCGCAGGCCCTTTACGGCGGCAATCTCTTCAAGATTCCTGAAACGATGAGCTTCGAGGAAGCATCGCTTGTGGAGCCTCTTTCCTGTTGCTTCAACGGCTGGAAGGATCTCCAGGTGACCCCTGAAGACCGTGTCCTCGTAATGGGGACGGGGCCGATCGCCGGCATGTTCCTTCAGCTTGCCAAGGCATATGGAACCCGGCAGGTGATCGTGGTTGGAAGACGGGCCGAGCGACTTGCCGAGATTGCGCCCCTCGGCGCGACCGATACGGTCGACAGCAGCCAGGTCAATGTCGTCGAGGAGGTGATGCGGCTGACGGACGGTCATGGAGTTGATGTGGCGCTCACCTGCGCGCCGGCTCCGGAGCTTCAGGTCCAGGCCATCGAATGCCTTGCCCGCCTGGGCCGCATGAACTTCTTCTCGGGCCTGAGCAAGGGCTCGAAGGTGGAGATCGACACCAACAAGGTGCACTATTGGGGCCTCAAGCTGCTCGGTTCCACCGGCTCCAGCGTCGAAGACTATGCAAAGGCATTGAAGCTGGTGGAGACCGGCCAGATACGTGTGACGGACGTAGTCACTCACCGCTTCGGAATGGCAGATGCCGTTGCAGCCTTTGAGCACGCGTTGTCGGGCAGGGGTATGAAGACGATCATATATCCGCAGGAGGAGACACTTCAATGAAGGCGGCTGTTTTGCACGCGCCAGGGGATCTTCGCGTCGAGAATGTGCCGGTTCCCGCGATTGGTCCGAACGACGTTCTCGTCAAGGTCATGGCGGCCGGGATCTGTGGCTCGGATATTGGCCGGGTAATGGTCGCGGGGACTTATCGGTTCCCTACAATACCGGGCCACGAATTCGCGGGCAAAGTTGAAAGTTGCGGTGCCAACGTCACTTCAGTATCCGTAGGCGACAGGGTCGCCGTGGCACCTCTGATGCCCTGCCGTCAATGCCAGTGGTGCGATGCCGGCAAGTTCCATCTGTGCGACGATTACGATTTCATGGGCTCACGCAGCGATGGCGCCTTTGCCCAATACATCTGCGCACCGGCAACCAATGTTCTGAAGGTGCCGGAGACTGTATCTTTCGAAGTGGCCGCGACTATCGAACCAGCGGCCATCATCCTGCATGGTATACACAAGCTTGACATCAAGCTTGGCGATGCGGTTGCGGTCGTCGGCTGCGGCGCTCTCGGTTTCTTTGCCTTACAATTCGCAAAGCTTTCCGGCGCGAGGCCGCTTATTGCCATCGATGTCGACGAGGAGAAACTGGCGCTGGCCCGTGCGGTCGGTGCGGATCTTTGCATCAATCCGACGAAGCAGGAGGCGCAGGCCCTAGTCAGGGAGGTGACGAAGGGTCGTGGCGTTGCGGTATCGCTTGAATGCGCCGGTTCGGCCCCTGGCCGCGATCTTTCCATCCTGGTCACGGCCAAGCAGGGCACAGTGATGCTTTACGGCACCGCCTATGGCGATGTGACGCTCGCGGAAAAGGCCTTTGCCAAAATCGTCCGCGAGGAACTGCGGATAGAGGGCTCTTGGAATTCCTACTCCCTGCCGTTTCCGGGAAAGGAATGGTTTGACATCATCGGCCTGCTTGGAGAGGGCCGGCTGGTGGTGGAGCCGCTGATCACTCACCGGGCGGCGCTGGAGGAGGCGCCGGCCATTTTCAAGGCACTGAAAGAACGAACGTTCGGCCCCTATCACAAGGTTCTGTTCAAACCGAACGACTGACGCGTGAGGGGGGGGGAGGAAATCATGTGTGAGAAATATGTAATGGCCCTTGATGAGGGCACGTCCAGCGCGCGGGCAATTCTATTTGACCGCGCGGGCAGCCTGGTCTCGCTGGCCCAGCGCGAGTTCCGGCAGATTTATCCTAAACCGGGATGGGTGGAGCACGACGCAAATGAGATCTGGTCCACCCAGCTCTCAGTTGCCCGGGAGGTGATGCAAAATGCGGGCGTCGGACCGGAGTCTATAGCTGCCATCGGTATCACTAACCAGCGTGAGACCTGCCTCATCTGGGACCGCAAGACCGGCGTACCGCTGCATAATGCGCTCGTATGGCAGGATAGGCGCACGGCGGGGGTCTGCGACCAACTGAAGTCCCGCGGGCTCGAACCTTACGTCAAGGAAAACACCGGCCTCGTCATCGATGCCTATTTCTCAGGCACCAAGCTTGCGTGGATACTCGACCACACGCCCGGCGCGCGCGAGCGCGCGCAACGGGGTGAGCTTGCCGCCGGTACCATTGATACCTGGCTGATCTGGAATCTAACGGGCGGAACTGCGCATATCACCGATGCTTCCAATGCATCGCGAACGCTGCTCTTTAACATCCGCACCGGCGCTTGGGACGAGCGTTTGCTCGAGGAACTGCGTGTGCCTCGTTCGATCCTTCCCGAAGTGTGCGACAGTTCGCAAGTCTACGGTCAGACGGATCGGGATCTGTTTGGTGGCGAAATTCCGGTTGCCTCCTCGATCGGTGACCAACAGGGTGCGCTTTTCGGCCAGTCCTGCTTCCGGGCGGGTATGGCAAAAGCTACCTACGGCACCGGCGGCACGCTTTTGATGAGCACCGGAACAGAGATCCGGTCGTCTGACAACGGTCTTTTGACTACTGTTGCGTGGCGCCTGAATGGTCAGCTTGAATATGCGCTGGAAGGCACGCTCTTTTCAGTAGGTTCCGTCGTCCAGTGGCTTCGCGACGAACTGAAAATCATTCACAGCGCCTCTGAAACCGAGGCCGCCGCCCTTGAGGTGCCGGATACTAACGGCGTCTATATCGTGCCCGCTTTCACCGGGCTTTCAGCTCCGTTTTGGGACCAGTACGCGCGCGGTACCATTGTCGGCATCACCCGTGGCGCGAACCGCAATCACCTAATCCGGGCATCGCTTGAATCCATGGCCTACCAGATCCGCGATGTGATTGACCGTATGGAAGCGGATTCGGGCATCGCGGTTGCCGAACTCAAGGTGGACGGCGGGGCGGCTATGAACGACTTCGTCCTGCAGTTCCAGTCTGACCAGCTCGGTGTGCAGGTGCTGCGACCGAAGGTGATTGACACGACTGCGCGGGGTGCAGCGTTCCTGGCCGGTCTTGCGGTCGGCTACTGGAAGACCAAGGCGGACCTACACAGCGCCTTTGCCCTCGATAAGGCATTTCAACCGACTGCGGACCGGTCGTCCGCCGACAAGCTTTACCGTGGCTGGTGCCGCACCGTTGACCGGTCGCGGGACTGGGCCGAACACGATTGAGGATCTCATCCATGGCCTACGCACCCGCAACCGGGCGGACGATATATTTCATTGGCGTCAGTACGCAAAGATCGTCCATCATGAAGGTCTTTCCGGCCTGGTCGGACGAGCTCGGACTGGACGCCGAGATCAAGGGCATCGACTTCGCACCGAGCTCCGATCCAGTTGCCTACCGAGAGGCGGTGGATTTCATTCGCCGAGACCCCCTGTCGATGGGTGCTTTGGTGACCACTCATAAGGTCAATCTGCTGAAAGCCAGCCGCGATCTCTTCGACGAGCTCGACCCCTACGCTCATACGCTTCATGAGATCAGTTCGATCTCGAAGCGCGGCAATCGAATGATCGGCCACGCCAAGGACCCGATCAGCGCGGGTGCCAGCTTCGAGGCAGTAGTAGCGGAAGGACATTGGGGCAGAACCGGTGCAACGCTCTGTGTCCTCGGTTCAGGGGGCTCGTCACTCGCACTCACGCTCTATCTGCACAACAAGAACGCCGTGGGCGGGGACGTGCCGTCAAAGTTGATCATCACTGCGCGCCGGGCTGCCTCGCTCGAAGAAATGCAGAAGGTGCATGCGGCAATCGGCTTCTCTATACCGATAGAGTACCGGTTGGCTGCGACCCCACAGGAAGCGGATGCGGTCGTGGGCTCCCTTCCGGCCCACTCGCTCGTCGTGAACGCCACCGGGCTGGGCAAGGATGGACCGGGTTCACCGCTTACAGACGCTGCCCTCTTTCCAAAGATGGGGCTCGTCTGGGAATTCAACTATCGCGGGGAGTTAGTCTTCCTTGACCAGGCGCGTGCCGCCGAAGCGTCGCGCGGTCTCACCGTCCATGATGGCTGGGTCTATTTCATTCACGGTTGGACCCGCGTCATCGCTGAAGTCTTTGACATTGATATTCCGATGTCCGGCCCGGCCTTTGATCGGCTGAGCCAACTCGCCAAAGATGCCACATCCTGAAAGGAACGATCAAATGAACTCCCTATTGCCAAGTCTGCATGAATTCAACCTAAACAACGGGCTGAGCTCTACGCGCGAGCCGATACGCCGCACGCTTTCCAAGATGAAAGGCATGTTCCACGACCAGGCCGCGTATGATGCGGCACTCGCCCGCGGTGACGGCTTGCTCTACGAATTCTACGATATGGGCGTCCCCGACAGCGAGAAGGACGTGGCATACGGCACCTCGATAACCTACCCCGGCAAAATCGGCGACGAGTATTATATGACGAAAGGGCACTTCCACACGGTCATCGACACGGCGGAAGTCTACTACTGCTTGCGCGGCCATGGCTTCATGATGATGGAAACGCCGGAGGGCAAGACCGAATGGCTCGAATTCCTGCCGGGCAAAGCGGTCTATGTACCGGGACGGTGGGCGCATCGCTCTATCAATGTCCATCCGACGGAGCCGCTCGTCACCTTCTTTGCCTTTCCCGGTAACGCGGGGCATGACTACGGCACCATTGAAACCAAGGGGTTCCGCAAGCTGATGGTCGAACGGGACGGCAAGCCGACCGTCATCGACAATCCGCGCTGGAAGGGTTGAAACGGAACAGGCCATGACCGATAAGATCGCCGTCACACCCCGATCCCTCTCGGTTCGGGGACACCCCCTGCTTGCCCGCCTGGTTGAGCAAGGCTTCGAGATCGTCTACCCCGCGCCGGGCGAAACTCCTTCGGAGGAAGATCTCCTGCGTGCAATTCCCGGATGCGTCGGCTGGTTGGCCGGCGTGGAACCGATCAGCCTGCGCGTGCTCGATGCTGCCAAGGAGTTGCGTGTTATCAGCCGCAACGGTACCGGCACCGACAATGTTGACGTCCAGGAGGCGGAAAAACGTGGTATCGCCGTCGAACGGGCGATGGGGGCTAATGCGCGCGGCGTCGCGGAGCTTTCGATAGGGCTCTTGCTCGCTGCCGCTCGCCACATACCCTGGTCGCACGACCAGTTGAGCCGGGGCGAATGGCGCCGGAGGATAGGCCAGGAACTACGGGGCCGAACCCTCTCGGTCATCGGTTGCGGCGCTATAGGCCGCGAGGTAGCGCATATGGCCACCGGCCTCGGCATGTCGGTCATCGGCTATGATCCTTATCCCGACCCTCGCAACATCACGGAAAACTTCCGCTACGCGCGCCTGGATGAGGCCATGACCGCCGCGGACGCGGTAAGTTTCCATTGCCCGCCCGGCGACCGCCCCATCCTCGATGCGCCGATGCTGGAGCGGATGCGTAAGGGCGTCATCGTGGTCAATACGGCGCGCTCGGAACTCATCGATGAGACAGCCATGTTGGCCGCGCTCGACAGTGGGCGCGTGGCAACGCTCGCCACCGATGTCTTTCCTCAGGAGCCACCGAAACCCTCGCCTCTTTTAGCCCATGAACGAGTTATACTCACGCCCCATGCTGGCGGGTTTACGGAGGAGAGCGTCGAACGCGCAACCAGCGTCGCCATCGACAATCTGCTGCGGGTTCTGGTGCGCCGATGAGCGTTTTCCACTCCGCTCCGCTTGCCGATCCCAATGACATGGCTCCGCCTGAAACGGGAGCGGATCTCTGGTGGCTGGGGCAGGCGGGCTTTTTGATCGCACAAGGGGGTCTTCGCATCGTCATAGATGCGTACTTGTCCGACAGTCTCGCGCAGAAATACCGTGGTACCGCCTTTCCGCATCAGCGGATGATGCCGCCGCCGGTTGAGCCCGGAGCGTTGCGGGAAATCGACTGGCTGCTGTGCACCCATGGTCATACAGATCATATGGATCCCGGTACCATCCCGGCGCTCCTTGCCGAGAATCCGCGCGCACGGGTCTTGGCACCTCGCGCAGAGCGGGCTCGCGCCCTGGAGCGCGGTGTGCCGCCCGAACGGCTAGTGTTGATAGATGCCGGCGAAACATTCGATCTCGGCGGCGTGCGCTGCACGGCTACACCCTCAGCCCACGAGGATCTCCGCCACACGCCGGAGGGTTATCTTTATCTCGGCTATGTGCTGACAGGGGGTGGTATCGCCCTCTGGCATTCGGGCGACACGATCCCGTTTCCCGGTCTTGCCGAATGGCTGATGCCCTTCCGATTAGATCTGGCGCTGTTGCCCGTTAATGGCCGGGATGCGCAGAGGGCGGCAAATGGAGTCCCTGGCAATTTCACGCTTTCTGAGGCGATGGCTATCACTGACGCCATCGGCGCGCGCGGCCTCCTGGGCCATCACATTGATCTTTTCGCATTCAACACGCTCGTTCGTGAGGAGGGACAGCGCCAGTTGGAGGCCAGTCGCGTCCGAGCTCACTGCGCACTGGCAGCACCTGGGCTTCGATACCGGGTGGAGGCGGTGGCGCGCGCGCCACTTTCGGTGCTTGTGGTTTGTCGCGGCAACATCTGCCGCTCGCCTACCGCTGACGGCATTCTGCGGCAGGCGATTCCCGACCACCATATCGACAGTGCCGCGATCATGAGCTGGAATGTGGGACGACCGCCCCATCCTGAAACCGCTGCCGTGGCGGCTGCGCGCGGCGTGCAGCTGGGCGGGATCGTTGGTCGGCAGATCTGTCTCGCAGACTTCAACAATTTCGACCTCATACTCGGCATGGACGACGAAAACATGGATCGCCTTTACGCAATGCGTCCGGCGGGGGGGCATGCGCGCCTGGGACGTCTTGGCGCCTATGCGTCGCTCGGCGTGGAAAGCTGCATCATCGACCCGTGGGGCCAGGAGCGGGCGGTCTTCGAAGAGGTTTTCGATCAAATCAAAACGGCCTGCGACCGGCTGGCGACTTTCGTTCGTGTTGCCGATAGCCGAGCGACATAAGACGATAGAGATCAACCAAGGGAGTGAGAGAAATGGATTTCGGCGTAACTGGCAAGATAGTCATCGTCACGGGCGGTGCCACAGGCATCGGCCATGCAATTGCAAAGACCTTTCACGAGGAGGGCGCCATCGTCATTATCAATGGCCGCGACCAGGCCAAGCTTGACAAGGCGGCGACCGCCATCGGGACGCGTTGCCACGGGGTCGTTGCGGACCTGATGGCCGCTGAGGGCGCTATCCGCCTTGCGGAATTTGCCGCTAGGCTCGGGCCTGTTTCTTTCCTCGTGAATAATATTGGTGTTTTCGACGTCAACGATTTCTTCGAGGTCAGCGACGAGCGCTGGATGGACTACTTTCAGCACAACCTTATGACGGCGATCCGCATCAGTCGCATTGTCATGAAGGAGATGCTGGCACGTGACGACGGCAGCATCGCCTTCATCTCTTCCGAAGCTGCTATCCGCTCCATTGGTAATATGGTGCCGTATTCGGTGACCAAGACCGCGATGCTAGGCCTCAGCCGCTCGCTCGCGGAGTTGACCCGCGGTACCAATGTGCGGGTCAACAGCTATATGCCGGGTACGACTGCGACGGAATCGGTCGAGACTTATTTCGACGGCCTGGCGCAACAACAGGGTAAAACCGTGGAGCAAGCGCTAGCCGATTTCTACCGCGATGTGCAGCCTTCAAACCTCACCCAAAAGCTAATTGATCCCGCTATGCATGGTCGGGGGGTAGTCCAGCTGATGACCAATGCGGCAATGAATGGTGTCTGCCATCGGGCCGACGGCGGCACGATACGGTCGATCTTCGGCTGACCGGGCGTCGGGATCCACGGGCGCTGGCCCTTACTTGCCGGTTCGGCTTTTGATAAAAACTGGAGGATGATGCCATGGGTGGAAAACTCGGAATTCACAGCCTGGTCTTTACCGATGACTGGAGCGGGGAAAATGCGGCCCAAAGCTGCAGGGCTGCCGCGGAGATAGGTTTCGAGCTGATCGAGGTCCTGATGTTCGATCCGGCGCAGTTGGATATCGCATTGACACGGCGGGTGGTGCGCGAGGCGGGCCTTGGACTGCGCCTCGGTATGGCGCTCGGACCGGACACGGATATTTCCTCAACCGACCCGGATACGGCCAGGCGCGGCGAAGAGACCGTGGCGCGCTGCATGGAGATCGCCTCGGAGTTGGAGGCTCCGGCGATTTCAGGCATCACCTATGCCGCATTCAACAACTATGGCGCGCCGCCCACCGTCCGCCAGCGGACGCAGGTGGCGGAAAGCCTCACTCGGCTCGGCCGGCGCGCAGGTGAGCTTGGCTTGCGCTTGGGGCTCGAGCCGGTCAACCGTTACGAGAGCTTCCTCGTCAACACGCTGGATGAGGCGGCCGCGCTGATTCGTGAAGCAGGCGAATCCAATCTCTTCATTCACATGGATACCTTCCATATGAATATCGAAGAGGCTGATATCTCAGCGGCAATCTACCGCAATGCAACGCTCCTTGGCTACGCTCATGTGGCAGATAGCAACCGAGGGCTCCTGGGCGGTGGGCATTTCGATATCTCAGGTTATTGCTGCGCACTAGAAGCCATTGGATATCAAGGTGATATGACGGTGGAGGCATTCTCGTCCCGGGTGCTTTCGAGCCGTCTTGTCGGCGGCATTCGGCTGTGGAGGGAGGCGTGGGACGATTCCATAAAAGCCGCTCGCATGGCGTTCGATGTGCTGCGTGCTGCCCGAACCGGGGCATCGGCAGCGTGTCGGGTGTGGTAGAAAGAAATTTCTTTTTTTTGATCTAGCCAGATATAGAATTGCAAGCAATGCAATCGGAGGCTTTGGTCGATGGATACCGGAACGGACAACAAGCAATCGATCCTGATGCGGATCCGCTGGAAGGCTGGTTACATGAACCCGGCGCTGCGACGGATCGCGGACCGGGTCCTGAGGGCGCCGGAGGAAATCAAGTCAATCTCCATCAAAGATCTTGCGGTGCAATGCGAGGTGTCGGAATCGACCGTCACCCGCTTCGTCCGGGAGATCGATGTAAACAGTTTCCAGCATTTCAAGATCCTGATTGCCGAAGAGCTCTCTCAGGGCAATTCGGCCGCACCCTACATTACCGATCGGCATGTGTATGAGGACATCACAGATCAGGACGACACGTCTTCCGTGCTTTCAAAAGTGGCTGCACGCTACGCCATGACAGTTTCGGACACGCGGTCCGGACTTGCGGAAGGAGCGCTGGAGCAAGCCGTGGCTGCAATCGAGGCGGCGGATGTGATGGGCTTCTTTGCGATGGGGGCATCGCTGCTCTGTGTGGAAAACGCCCTGCTGCGCTTCATGCGCGTCGGAAAGCGCTGCCTGTTTTTCCGTGATCTCGGTATACGCCAGATTTCCACCTCGACCCTTGGCCCAAGCTCCTTGGCGATCGGGGTGTCAAACTCCGGACGCACCATCTCCACGGTAGACAGCCTGCGGGAAGCAAAGCTTCGCGGAGCAACAACGCTTGCGATCACCTCGTTCCCCGATTCTCCAATCGTGCGCCATGCGGATATTTGCCTGTTCACGCCGACTGTCACCGGTGTGGTGGGCCCGGGCGAATATCATGAATCCATGGTCTCCAAGATCGCTCAGCTTCAAGTCATAGACGTGCTCTACTCGCTTTATGCGGTCCGCAATTTCGGCAGTGCCATAGAGGGCCTTGAACGGACATCCGACGTCACTGCGCTGACGCGCTACTAAGGAGATGATATGACTTACCGATCAGCCGATGCGCATTCGGCGCGGTTTGCCGCTGCCATAACGGCGGCTCGGGCAGCTGGCGCCCTGCTTGTTTCACATTACGGAAAGCTGGAACGCCTGGACATCGAGCAGAAGGGTCTGAACGACTTCGTATCGAATGCCGATCGGGAGGCGGAGGATGTCATCTGGCGGCTTCTTGGTGACGCCTTTCCGCAGGATGGGTTCCTCGGTGAGGAGACAGGCCTTTCCGGGCCTCCCGATGCGGCGCTCATCTGGTGCGTTGATCCCCTGGACGGCACCTCCAACTTCCTGAAGGGGGCCCATAACTGGTGCGTTTCGATCGGACTGTGGTCTGCTGGCGAGCCGTTGCTGGGCGTGATCTACGATCCAATACGGGATGAACTTTTTACAGGCGCGCAGGAAATGGCGGCCACCTGCAATGGGCGGCCGATCCACGTCAGTGCCATAGATCGCCTCGACAAGGCGGCGCTCGGCCTAGGCCACAACCACCGAGTCCGCCCTACCGATTTCGCCGCCGATATGGAAAAACTGGTTGCCGCTGGCGCCAGCTTTCGCCAGGTAGGAGCGGGAGCGCTGATGCTTGCCTATACCGCCGCCGGGCGCGTAGACAGCTATTTTGAGCGGCATATGTGGGCCTGGGATGCGGTGGCGGGCCTTGCGATCATCCGCGCGGCGGGCGGCGTTTCGGCTCCCTATCCGCGCGACGGCATCGACTTGCGGAAGGGTGACCGTGTGATCGCAGCTGGGCCAGCGCTTTATCCCATTCTCACTGATATCCTGCATCAGCAGTGACGACGCTTTTCGGATAGGCTCAGAATCCCCCTTTGATCCCAGGTCTTTCCGAGCGAAATTGCGTGGAGCGAGGTTCGCTCTTGCCCGTCCCGTCATGACTAGATCCGCAAGGGTTCACCGCGAATGGAGTTAGCGGCGGCTGCCTTTAGCGCTGCCCGTTTCGCGCTTTTACCAAATTCGCGCAGAATTATTCCGAGAGGGCGACAATCACATTATCGACTTTCACAATGGCGTAAAATTTTTTTTCTTGCAAATACTACAGAAAGAAATTAGTTTTATATCGGGATGGAGTTCGCCACGGCTTATTCGCTCGGTCATCAGCACCTGTTGCGGATCTGGTCGATTGATCTGGAGGGATCAACGGCGAAAGCGCGAACCTGTTGCCATGGGAGGCGCGGAGGCAATGGACAATAAACTCGCGAACAAGCTTGAATTGACGACCACCGGGCATCACGAAAACCGTCTGGCGATGGCGGAGTGCGCCCGCTTCAAAAGCCCGTGGAGCATCATCTTCTTCGGTTGCCAACGAGCACCGGAGCCTCAGCGGTTGATGCTCAAAAGCGTCGGCTGGATCGAAGTCAAGGCCAACGCTGTGGTGTCAACCGATATGACCGTTAGCCTCCTTCTTCAAAAACAGGCCTGCCGCTGGCGCGCGGTTGAAAGAGCTTTTGACGAGGCCGTTCCGACATCCCTGGTCCGGCGGGGGATTTCACGCGCCGAGGCGGCGCTACGCATTAAAGGGCTGGCTGCATAGCCGACCGTGAAGGGATGGCGATACGCGGCATGCACAACCCAGTCCGAGCAACTCACTGAATTTGAAACCCGGAAAAAACCATGGCCGACCTGTATATTGAAAACCTGGCAAAAGCATTCAAGGGTGGCTTCGATGCACTTCGGGGGATAAGCTTGGATGTAGCCGATCGGGAAGCTGTTTTTCTGCTTGGACCGTCCGGTGCTGGCAAGACAACAACGCTGCGGCTGGTCGCCGGTCTCGAGGAGGCGACCAGTGGTCGCATCATGATCGGTGGACGCGATGTGACGCACTGGACGCCTCGCGAGCGTAATCTTGCGATGGTCTATGATAAGCACTCGCTTTTTCCGCATCTGACGGTCTTCGAAAACCTGGCCTACCCGTTGCGCATCCGGAATATGGCCGAAGGTGAGATCCGGCAGCATATCACGGGCGTCGCCGAGACTCTTCAGATCGTCAAGTTGATGGAGCGGCGGCCGAACCAGCTGTCCGGCGGGCAGATGCAGCGCGTGGCCATCGGCCGGGCGCTGGTGCGCGATGCGGATGTTTTCCTCCTCGACGAACCAATCTCACATCTCGACGCTCAGTTGAGGGCCCGCATGCGGGTCGAGTTCAAGCGGCTGCAGCGCGAATTCAAGGCGACCATGCTTTACGTTTCGCATGACCAGCTGGAAGCCATGACAATGGCCGACCGCATCGTGCTGATCAACAAAGGCCGCGTCGAGCAGATCGCCGCGCCGCAGGAGCTTTTCGACCGGCCGGAAACTCTGTTTGCCGCCACTTTTGTCGGCGAACCGCCCATGAATACGATGAAGGCGGTCGTGCGAGAAACGGCCGGACGCTTCCATCTGAGGATCGGCCGGTCCGACATCGAGGTGGATGCGAACTGGATCAGGGCAGGGGAGCCCCTCTCGCCAAATGCGGACTACGTCCTGGGCCTCAGGCCGCAACAGCTGATGCTTTGCCCACTGGACACCGAGCATCGCTGTCGTGTGACAGGCAAGGTGTTTGCCGTGGAAACTCTCGGCTCCCGCGTGATCTTCGACATCGAGGTCGCAGACGAGATCATCCGTGTGATGACATCGGTGGATGCGGCTCATGCGCATCCCCGCACGACAGGCGCACCCATCGCTTTCCGCATCGATCCAGACTTTGTCTACCTGTTCGACACCGCCACCGGGCGCACTGTGCGCCAGGCCCGTTTCACTGAGCGGGGGAGGGAGGCGATCCCCGCTCTTTAGTGAGGCGATGGTCATTTGCATGCACCCATCAACAAAAGGAGGAGAAAATGAGCACTAAGAAACTCACGGCGGCGATGACGGCGGGACTTTCGCTGATCACACTTGTCATGCCCGCCCGCGCACAGACCACGACCCAGAAGGCACTAGCCGGCAACGAAATCCATTTCCTCGCGCCATCCATGCCGCAATTTGCGGCTCTCTCGAAATTCTTTCCGGAGTTCGAGCAAAAATACGGTATCAAGGTCGTCGTGGACGAAGTGCCTTTCGAAAACTACCGGCAGAAATCGCTGGTGGAAATGCAGCAAGGCACCGGCACATATGATTTCTATGCCGTGGACGTCATGTGGCTTGCCGAATACGCGGCTGCTGGCTTCCTTGAGCCCCTCATGTCCTATGTAAAGAACGCCGATCTCACCGAGACCAACTACGATATTGACGATTTCCTGCCGCGCGTGATCAGCGGTACGGGCGTATTCAACGACACGCTCTACACGATCCCGATCGGCGCCGGCCCTGTCGGCACCACCTTTCGAGCCGATATTGCCGAAAAGGCTGGCTTCAAGCTGCCCGAACGTTTTTCTCCGGAATTCACTACCAAATACATGTTCGATGCGGCCAAGAAGGTCAACAATCCCGAATCCAACATGATCGGTTTCGCCAACATTCCAGGCCGCTGGTTCTGGGGCGTGACCTACCTGCCTTATCTCTATGCCTTCCAGACTCCGCAAACCAGGGGCGACGAGTATGTCGACAAGGATTGGAAAATCACCATCGACAACGATCGCACGGTCGCCTCTATGGACTATTTCATCAGCCTGAAGCAGTTCATGCCATCCGATAGTGCCAATTGGGGCATCGGCGAAGCCACAGCCGTCTATCAGGCCGGCAATGCTTTCGGTACCTGGAACTACCAGGACTTCGTCAAAGGCTTCTTCGAGGATCCCGCGACCCAGGCAAAGGTGGCGGGCAAGAATGTGCATCTGCACACCCCCGCCGGTCCGGATGGGATGATCGATCCCTGGTTTGGTGCCTGGTCCTTCGGTCTTTCCAAAGACTCCAAGAACAAGGAGGCGACTTGGACATTCATCCAATGGATCACCTCCAAGGACGTGCAGGAGCGGGCGACCCAGTATGGCGCTGGTCCCTCCCGCCATTCGACCTACAAGAGCGAAACTTTGGCGAAGTACCAGCCGTGGTGGCCGGCAGTGTATGACTTCATGCTGAAGGAGACAAACCCTGACGAGCGCATCCGCGTTCCGGAATGGGCGGAAATATCCGATATCATGGGCGAGGAAGGCAATCGCGTGTGGATTGGCGAGATCGATAGCAAGACTGCGGCCGCCAACATGCAAAAGCGCATGAGCGAAGCCATGCGCAAGGGTGGCTACTACATACCGGGCCGCAACGACCTGCCGCAGCAACGCTGGCGCGACATGAGCTACTACGACCGCTTACCGTCGCAGTGGAACTGACTTCCCAAGGCGAGCCCCGTGCTGCACGCAGTATCCGGGCTAACCGCGAAGCAGGCATGGCGCCTCGGCGCCATGCCTCCCGCGATGCATCGACACGCTGTCACTGAACCAAATTTGCAAGGAACTGAGATATGACGATCTCGGAACACACCAGCACGAGGGCGGCCCTGACATCCTATGGCCAGCGCGGCACGCTCGCTCGCTTTGGACCATCCAACCGGGCCGTCTTTCCATGGGTCCTGATGGCGCCGACCCTTATCATCCTGTTTGCGATCGGCATTTATCCGTTCCTCTACTCGCTCTATATCGCGGGCCATAACGTGATCCTGTCAAAGCCTTACATTCCGCGCTTCTTCGTCGGCCTGTATCAGTACCAGGCCGTCGTACAAGATCCGGAATTCTGGCATGCGCTGCGCAAGACCCTGATCTTCACACTAGAAGCTGTGTTCATCGAGTTCTGGTTGGGGCTTGGGCTGGCGTTGCTTTTTCAGCGTCAGTTGAGGGGCATCAGTTTCCTGCGGGTATTCATCCTGATCCCGATGATCCTGCCACCGCTCGTCGCGGCGCTGATCTGGCGCTACATGTTCTATCCGGGCGCCGGTCTCGTCACCTATTACGTCGGCGGCATCACACGGGCGCTTGGCCTTGGTGAAATTCCGTTCCTATCGGACCCCACCGTCGCTTTCCAGACCCTGGTCTTCGTTGACGTGTGGGAATGGACACCCTTCATGTTTCTGATGCTCTCGGCAGGTCTCTCGTCCATCCCGCGCCAACCCTATGAGGCGGCTGAGATTGACGGGGCCGGTTCCTGGCGAGTGTTCTGGACAATCACCATGCCCCTGCTGCGCCCGGCGATCCTCATCGCCGTGATAATACGCACGATGGATGCCTTCCGCACATACGAGCTGATCGTGATCATGACCCGCGGTGGACCTGGCAATGCGACGACTACACTCAACGTGTTTCTGACAAAGACAGGCCTTGAATTCTTCGATGCATCCAAAGCAGCGGCCCTTTCGCTGATAATGATGATGATCATCATCGTCATGAGCTTCGTCTTCATCCGTGTATTCCGCTCCCGCACCGAAGTCGCAGAGTGAGGCAAGTCCGATGAAAAAGCATTCCTATTCCCCGCAATCTCCTGCCGCACCGCCAATGCAGCGCAATGGTTGGGTCTATGTGGTTCTCATCCTAGTCTGCGTGGTAAATTTCCTTCCTTACTTCTGGGTGGTGATGACCGGCTTCATGGACGGTGCCGCCGCGTCCTCTGCCACGCCGAGCTGGTTCTTCACTCCCTCATTGGAAGCCTTCGATTATCTGATCTTCGAAAAGGGGATTATGAAGAACTTCGTCAACAGCGTTGTCGTGACGCTAGCATCGACCTTCCTTTCGGTGACGATCGGAATGTTTTGCGCCTATGCGCTGGCGCGCTACGATTTCGCCGGCCGGGATGACGTGTCGTTCTGGGTGCTGACTAACCGCATGATGCCGCCGGTAGCAGTGCTGATTCCGATCTTCGTGACCTTCCAGACAGTCGGGCTTCTCGACACGCTGGTTGGGCTTATCGTCCTATACACCGCCATGCAGCTTCCCTTCGTCGTGTGGATGTTAACCGGCTATTTCCGTGATATCCCGCGCCGTTACGAGGAATCCGCCATGGTTGACGGGGACACCTGGTTTGCTGCCTTCCGCAAGGTGACGCTACCGGTGATGATGCCCTCGATCACTGCGACGGCAATCTTCGTGATGATCCTTTCGTGGAACGAGTTCGCCTTCGCGACCTTCCTTACCAGCACACAAGCCAAGACGATGCCGCCCGCGATCATGGCATATTCCATCGGGGCCGATATTCGATGGAATGTGCTTGGCGCCGCTGTCGTGCTCATCACCGCGCCGCTTATACTTTTTGTTTTGCTGCTCCAGCGCCAGCTCATAAGCGGCCTTTCGCAAGGAGTAGTGCGCAAATGAAATCTTTCGGCAGCTATCGCGGAAACGGGAGGACGGAAGCCCATGGCTGATATTCACATCGATAGCCTGATCAAGGAGTTCGGAGCCTTCAAGGCCGTCAGCGACGTCAATATCCGGGTGAAGGACGGCGAGTTCGTGTTCTTGCTCGGCCCCTCCGGCTGCGGCAAGACCACGACGCTGCGCATGATTGCCGGTCTGGAAATGCCCAGCGGCGGGCGCATAGCAATCGCCGGACGCAACGTCACCTTCTTGCGCCCGCGGCACCGCAATGTCGGCATGGTATTCCAGGACTACGGGCTCTACCGTCATTTGACCGTTTTCGGCAACATCGCCTATCCGCTCGAGGTGCGCGGTCTGAACAAGAAGGCAATTTCCGAGAAGGTCAACGCTGTTGCCCGCACCATGCAGATCACCGAAGTCCTGCAGCGCAAACCGGACCAACTGTCCGCCGGACAGTTACAGCGGGTCGCCATCGCCCGGATGCTTGTGCGTGACGCGGACGTCTTCTTGATGGATGAGCCGATGTCCCATCTTGATGCTCAACTGCGCGGGCAGATGAGGGCAGAGCTTCGTCATATTCAGAAGAGTGTCGGCGTAACCACCATATTCGTCACACATGACCAGTTGGAGGCCATGACGATGGCCGACCGCATCATCGTGATGAAGGATGGAGAGATGCTGCAATTCGCCACTCCGCGCGAGATCTTCGAGCGACCTTCGACTGAGTTCGTCGCCACTTTCGTCGGCGAGCCGCAGATGAACATTTTCGACGCGCGCATCGCACAGGTGAAAGGTGCACTCTGCGCTGTAGTCGATGACTTCCTCGTTCCGCTCGATCCAGACTGGGCCCGGGAAAATCGCCTCGGTGATCTCGACGGCAGCAGAGTCAGGCTCGGTATCCGTCCGGAACATATCTCTGTCCGGGAGACGATTGATGAGCAGCATACGATCCGCGCCGCCCTTTATTCCTTTGAGCCTACAGGAGCGGAGAACCTGTATGTGCTGTCCTGCGGTTCCGTAATGTTGACGACGCGCACATCCACAACCGAAACAGCCCATCTCTCCAAGGAAGAGGGGAGCCCACTCGCACTGCGTTTCGATCCCAACTGGCTCTACATATTCGACGCGCAGACGGGCCGGACAATCGCCCACGCGCCATCGAGCGCGCCCCACGAAAGGGAGTTCTGAGATGAAATCGAACGTCGTCCTCTTTCTCATCCTGGCGCTGCTTCTGACCTCCTGCACCGCGATCACCGGTGGTACGTCCCATTGGCCGGCCTCCATGACGGCGGTGGTTGTCATCATCGCGCTGAAGTTCTGGAATGATCGTGCGCGGCTTCTCGCTTGGCCGATGGAGTTTCTGTTGGCCGCCGGCGTCACCATGATCGTCATAAACCTGGCGCGGCTCTACACGCTGCCGCTTCCCTACTAAGGAGCGCCGACGCCATGACAGGCAATGTTTTGACCATTCGCGGACTGAGCAAGAGCTTCCGTCGTAAGCGGGCGGTCGATCAGGTCGACATTACGGTCTCGCGCGGTGAAATCACCGGGTTTCTCGGACCCAACGGCGCGGGGAAGACAACTGTCATGAACATCGTCATGGGGCTCGTCGGAGCAGATGCGGGAGAGATCGAACTTTTGGGCGTCCGCGACGGTTTCCGTCGCAGGGATGTCCGCTCGCGGATTGGTTTCCTGCAGGAAAAGCCCCGCATTTATCCGGATATGACTGCGCGCGCCTATCTCCATTTCTTTGCCGGTCTTTACGATGTCGGTGACGAAGACCAGCGGGTTGGTGAGGTCCTGGAGCGGGTTGGCCTTTCATCGGTGCGCGGGCGGCTCGGCACATTTTCGCGTGGCATGCAACAGCGCGCATGTTTGGCGCGTGTGCTTTTGCACAGACCGGAGTTCCTTATTCTCGACGAGCCCACGCTTGGGCTCGATCCGAACGGCATGGCTGATATGCGGGCGATCTTCCGGGAAATGAAGGGGCAGGGCGTGACCTTGCTTTTCTCCTCCCACCAGCTCGCCGAGATGGAGCGCATTTGCGACAGCGTCATCTTCATGCGACAGGGAAAGGTTATAGCCTCCGGCCGGCAGGTAGACCTGATGCCTGTCGCAACCGCCCGCGGCGCGGTCTCGGTTGAGCTTTTTGAACCGGTTCGTGATCACACTAGCCGCATCGCTCTCATCGAAGGCATCGCCTCCGTTTGCGAACGGGCGACCAACCATCTCGAGCTTACTCTAACTAATCCGCCCGCCGATGCCCGGCACGCACGGGCGGAAGTTGCCCGGCTGCTTGCTCTAGCGGGCGTGACGGTGCTCGCCATCACCGTGACCGTTCCGACACTGGAAGATCTTTTCATCGGCCTTACAGGCGCAGACGGCGCCGGTCCTGCGCTGGTCCACCATCAGCTTCACCCAGGGAGGGGTATATTACATGGAACTCGGATATAAGAATAAGCGCTGCCTTATCACCGCGTCCACAGGCGGTTTGGGCTTCGCAATTGCTCGAACAATGGCAGCCGAAGGCGCTACCGTAGTTATCAACGGCCGCAGCGGCGAGACGATCAACCGTGCGGTAGCCCGTATCCAGGCCGAGTTGCCCGACGCCCGACTGGAAAAAGCACAGGGTAATTCTGGTACGCGCGAAGGCTGTGATGCGCTGATAGCAGCATGTCCAAACGTGGACGTGCTCGTCATAAATCTCGGCATCTACGAGGCCGTCGATATCTACAAGGCAGGGGATGATCGCTGGTACGATCTTATTGAAGTGAATGTGATGAGTGGCGTTCGGCTTGCCCGTCACTATCTGCCGCTGATGCTTGCGCGCAACTCCGGCCGCGTCATCTTCATGGCGAGTGAGTCCGGCATCAATCCGGCTCCGGAAATGCCAGCCTACAGCGCAACCAAGACCATGCAGCTTTCGCTCGCCCGCAATCTGGCAGAGACGACGAAGGGCACGGATGTCACGGTCAATTCCGTGCTTCCAGGCCCCTGTAGCACTGAAGGCGTAGCGGATCTGATCGCCGGTCTGTACCCCGGCGAGGAGACGTCGCAAGCGGAGCGCCGTTTTGTTGCCGAAAATCGACCGACATCTCTCATCCAGCGTCTCTCGAAGCCGCAGGAGGTGGCGGATTTCGTCACCTTCCTTGGGAGCGAGCGGACCGGCATCGTCAATGGCTCGGCGTTGCGGATCGACGGCGGTCTCATTCGCACGGTCATGTGAGTGGGTGTCATGGAACATGTCAGGCCCCCATCCTTCAGAAAATCTCCGGAACCGGTGGGCATTGCCCGACTGTTGTGGTTGCTTGCTCGCCGAGAAGCGATTGCGAAGCTATCGTCCTTCTGGTTCTTTCTGGTGGCCTCGGTGGTCTGCCTCACCGCCTTTCTTTACGGATTTGGTTTCGAGCGGACATTTGAAACCGAGACGGTGTTGGTGACCTCCGATCCGCTAGCAGCACTCAATATGGCGGTGATAGCCTTTCTTGGACTGGTGCTGGGATTGCGCCTTTCAACCTGCCTCAGCGGCGAGCGCGAGCATCGTACACTTGAGGTGCTGCTTGTCGGACCCGTGCCCTGGAGCGCGGTGATCTTGTCGAAATTTCTCGCCGAGTTGGGCGTGCTGGCTGCACTTGTCGCTATCTACGGGCTCTACCTCCTGATTGCGCAGCCGCTCGGCGGGGGGGTGATAGGGGTTGGCGACGCCGCTTCGCTGCTGAGCACGCTTCTTTTCGTACTCCCGGTCATGGCGGTTGGGCTGCTTGTTTCCGCCTGGGCGCGCTCGGTGCGCGGCGCAGTCGTGCTCTATCTGGCGCTAATTGTCCTGCTTGTCGCGTTCGAAGGTGCACTCGGCGCACTGAAGACCATGCCGTCGGAGGACATGAGTCTGGCTTCACTTTTTCTGCGTGCGGGACTTGATACCGTGGCACCGGTGATACAGCTAGTCTCTCCCGTCTCTCAACTGGCCTCAATGGTGGAGCGGATGTTCACGCAGGACCCGGTGCGCGTCAAGGACGCCGTAGCCGCGGTGGTGCTTTGCGCAGTGATGCTCGCCGCAGCCCCAGTTGTTGCACGCCTCAGGGGAGCACAGGGATGATGAAAAATCTGCTTGCGCTGCTGTTTAGCTGCGTTGCGGTCGGGCAGGCACTCGCACTCGAGCCTGATCGCCGCGAAACCACCGTCATCAATGGCCGGGTGTGGGATGGTTTTTCCTACAAGGAGACACTCCTACCATCGACGCTCGACACACTGTACCTCATGTCGGAAAAGGACAGCGCGATTTCCTTCGTCCGAACCGAGGAGTACTACTGGCCGCTATCGCGTCAGGTCTATGTGGATTTTGAGAAGCGACGGGAAGAACTAAACGGCGTTCTTAGGATTGATCAGGATGGCATTACAGTAGCGGAAATCGCCCCATCGGACTATGCCATCGTCTATCCAGACGGGGTGGTCAACGGTAACGGCAGCCTCCTTTGGGAGGCCGAGGCTTCCGGCGCCTACGCAACCTACCAGGCAGAGGAGAAGGATTTCGCGCGCCGTTATGTCGAAGCTCAAGCCCAGCAAACTGCCTATGAACGCAAGCTGGTCGAGGCAGGCGCCAAACGGCTTGGGCGCGCGCCATCCGTTGTCGGGCCGACCCCACCGCAACTACCGCAGCCAAGCCTGCGACTAGTAACGAAGCCGGTTTCCGGCTACCGCTTGGCGCTTGCCCCCGGTCGCTACGACTTGGCGCTTTATCTGGATGGGAGGCTGGTCGCGGGGACCCGGCGCCGGCTTGAGGTTATCGATGTCGGCAAGCGCCAGGCCGTTGTCGCCGATATAGTACCTGAAGAACGGTGGACGAGGCCGCTTGCGGCAAACAGCGAGGCGTCGCGCGTCTACGCCAGGCCGGGTTCCGTCTTTTACGTGATGCTTCAGGATGCGGACCGGTTCGATGAAGCAGAATACCTATCCGTCGTCGCCCCCCAGCAGGAGCCCGTTAGGGGCCGCATCACCTGGGTCCGCCGAAAGCCAGTAGAAAATAGCAAACTATCCGTGAGCTGGGACGGCCCTCCAGGAACGGTCGAGATGGATCTGAGCAATCTCAAGGTGGAACAGACGGAAGGCTCGGGGTTTGGCTACCGAGTGCGCGCGGCAAAGCCGGGGGAAAAGGAAGACCTGACTGCCTTCACCGTTGCCGTGCCGCCAGAAAATGAAAGGCGACGTGGCGAGATCCGCACGGAAGCGGGCGGCGGCTTTTTGCGAAGGGACATTATCATCGTTCAGAAGCGCCAAGCCGGCCTGGCCTTTGGTCTTGCGATCCTGCCCGCTTCTTGCTGGCTGGCAGCAGCGCTTCTTCGGCGAAGATCTCACTGGGTACGCAAGGATTGAGTTTCTCCTCGTTGGTAAATTGCTGCGCAGGATGAATGAGGCAGATCCTCGATACGGATGCAACAAGACACCTGCCCACGGGCGGGAGAGGAAAGGCATGTCAGGATGATAATAGGTGCATTGAAAGAGACGGCGGCGAATGAGAGCCGGGTTGCCTTAACCCCGGATTCGGCGGCCCAGTTGCAAAGGCTCGGCCATTCCTGCGTTGTGGAGGTGGGTGCAGGTTCAAAAGCTGGAATTACTGATGCCGCCTACAGAGCGAGTGGCGTTACTGTGCTGGAAAGCGCTGCGGCAGTCATTGACGTGGCAGGTATTCTCGCGAAGGTGAGACCTCCGGAGCCTTCAGAAGCACTTAGTTTGAAGCAGGATCAGACGCTGATATGCTTTCTTTGGCCAGGACAGAATCCAGAACTTCTCGAAATTCTCAAAGAGCGCGGCGTGACGGCTGTGGCCATGGACATGGTTCCGCGTATTTCACGCGCCCAGAAAATGGATGCTCTGTCGTCAATGGCCAATATCGCGGGATACCGCGCCGTGATCGAGGCTGGCAACCAGTTTGGTCGCTTCTTCACCGGCCAGGTGACGGCAGCAGGCAAGGTACCGCCAGCCAAGGTGCTGATTGTTGGTGCTGGTGTCGCCGGTCTTGCGGCGATTGGTACGGCTGTCAGTCTCGGCGCAATCGTTCACGCATTCGACGTGCGGCCTGAAGTCGCCGAACAAATCGAATCGATGGGTGCGAGCTTCGTTTTCCTCGAATTCGAAGGCAATCAGGATGGAGCTGCGACTGGAGGCTATGCCGCGCCCTCTTCGCCCGAATTTCGTGAAAAGCAACTGGCGAAGTTCCGCGAACTTGCGCCGGAAATGGATATCGTCATCACGACCGCTCTTATTCCAGGCCGTCCGGCGCCAAAGCTATGGCTTGAAGATATGGTCGCGACAATGAAGTCGGGCTCCGTCATCATCGACCTTGCCGCCGAGCGTGGCGGCAACTGCGATCTGACTGTGGCCGACCAGCGCGTCGTCTCACCGAATGGCGTCATCGTTGTCGGCTATACCGACTTTCCGAGCCGTATGGCTCAGCAGGCCTCGACCCTTTATTCCACCAACATCCGTCACATGATCTCGGATATGACGCCGGACAAGGATGGCAAGATCGTCCATAACATGGAAGACGACGTCATCCGCGGGGCCACAGTTACAAAGGCTGGCGAGATCACCTTTCCTCCTCCTGCGCCAAAGATCGCGGCAATTGCCGCTGCCAAGCCGAAGGAAAAAGCCAAGGAGATTTCCCAGGAGGAACGGCGGGAAAGGGAGATTGCCGATTTCCGCAAGCAGACCATCAACCAAGCTGGCTTGCTTGTGGTCGGAGGTCTGGTGATGGCAGTACTCGGCATTTATGCACCGGCAGAATTCATGGCTCATATGACGGTCTTCGCACTCTCCTGCTTCATAGGCTTTTCGGTTATCTGGAACGTATCGCACTCGCTGCATACCCCCTTGATGGCGGTCACCAATGCCATCTCCGGCATCGTGGTCATAGGTGCGTTGCTGCAGATCGGATCCGGCAATTGGCTCGTGGTCACGCTTGCCGCAATTTCTGTGCTGGTTGCTACCATCAATATTGTAGGCGGCTTTATGGTCACGCGCCGGATGCTTGCTATGTTCCAGAAGTCCTGAGGGGGCGGTTTTCATGAATATCGGTCTGGTTTCTGCCGCCTACCTCGCGGCAGCTGTTCTTTTCGTCCTCTCGCTCGGTGGGCTCTGCGGGCAGGAAAGTGCTAAACGCGCCGTTTGGTACGGTGTTGTAGGAATGGCACTCGCTTTTGGCGTGACGATGCTCTCACCCAACGTTGATCATCTATGGATCATCATCGCCGTTGTGGTCATAGGTGCCATCGCTGGTATGGCCGTGGCTCAGCGGGTACAAATGACGGAAATGCCGCAGCTGGTCGCGGCCCTTCACTCCTTCGTCGGCCTTGCTGCTGTCTTCATCGGCTTCAACGCCCATCTTGAGCTTGATCGTGTGCTTGGAATGGATCAGCTCGCGCGCGAGAGCCTCATGGGGTTTGCTGCAAAGCTCGCCAACAAGGATGCAGTGGAGCAGTCGATCATGAAGGTCGAGGTATTTCTCGGTGTCTTCATTGGCGCAGTCACCTTTACCGGTTCGGTAATTGCTTTTGCCAAGTTGGCTGGCAAGGTCGATGGCAAGGCCATGAAGCTGCCCGGTGGCCACGTGCTGAATGCGGCAGCGGCAATCTCCTCAGTCATCCTTATGGTACTCTATCTGGATGGTGCAGGCATCTGGTCGCTGATCGCGATGACTTTCCTGGCGCTCTTCATCGGCTATCATCTGATCATGGGCATTGGGGGCGCCGACATGCCGGTGGTAGTCTCGATGTTAAATAGCTACTCCGGCTGGGCCGCCGCGGCGATCGGCTTCACACTGGGCAATGACCTGCTGATTGTGACAGGCGCATTGGTCGGTTCCTCCGGTGCCATCCTCTCCTATATAATGTGCAAGGCGATGAACCGTTCTTTTATCTCGGTTATCCTCGGCGGATTTGGTGGCAAAAATGGCCCGGCAATGGAAATCTCAGGAGAGCAGATCGCCATTGACGCCGATGGCGTGGCAGTCGCCCTCAATGACGCTGACAGTATCATCATAATCCCGGGCTACGGCATGGCAGTGGCGCAGGCCCAACAGGCTGTTTCTGAACTGACGCGCAAGCTGCGCGCCAAGGGCAAGACCGTTCGGTACGCCATCCATCCGGTGGCGGGCCGGCTGCCCGGCCATATGAACGTGCTTTTGGCGGAGGCCAAGGTCCCTTATGATATCGTTCTCGAAATGGACGAAATTAACGGGGACTTCCCGTCGACCGACGTCGCTATCGTCATAGGCTCGAACGATATCGTCAATCCGGCGGCGCAGGAGGATCCGAACAGTCCTATAGCCGGCATGCCTGTTTTAGAATGCTGGAAGGCCAAGCAGGTTTTCGTTTCCAAGCGTGGTCAAGGTACGGGCTACTCCGGCATCGAGAACCCGCTGTTCTACAAGCCGGATACCCGGATGTTCTATGGCGATGCCAGGGAGTCGCTTGAAAAGCTCATCCGCCTAGTTGGATGAAATGGCAAAGCCAGTAGAAGGTCGCAATGGAATAAGGGGCGAAGATCGCCCCTTTGCGTTCGCGCGGACGTACCGGAAAACGTCAGGCGGATGCCCGTGGCGCTCGACCAAAGCGCTCCTCCACCAGGCGCATGGCCATGGTCAAGTCCGCTTCCGAAACCGGGCGGCTGAAATTCAGGATATGCCGCGCCTTGGCAGAAGGAGCGGCAATCGCCTCGAAATCCGCCTCCCGGGGTTCCGTCACGCCGAGTGCTGCAAGCGACATTGGCAGGTCGACGGCCCGATAGAGATCAAGAAGCTCGGGCGGAAATCCGTTACCTTCCAACTCCAGCTGCACGATCAGGCCGTAAGCGACCTGTAGACCGTGCGCCGCGCTCGCTGCGCCGGGCACGTAGGATAGTCCACGCGTAAGCGCATGAGCGATGGACAGACCGCCGCTCTCAAAGCCTGGTCCCGCCATCAGGATCATCGCCTCCACAGCCGCATCGAAATCAGCCGTTGGTTCGCCTGTGCCGGCCGCGGTATGAGCTGCAGCTGCATGAGCGATCAATAGCCGATAGCATTCCCCCGCGATCACATTTGCGGTCCGGGTGGAGCAGGCACCGAACATCGTCGGGCCGCCGGCGGCAAAGCACCTGTCGGCCTCGAATTTTTTGCAATTGCATCACCTAACCCGGCCAGGAAGAAGGATCTCGGCGCGCGGGCGAGGAGCTCCGTGTCAACCAGAACGAAATCAGCATTGCGCGGCATGTGTCGCACCTCGGCAAGTCGGTGCTGACTGTCATAGAGCACATAATTCTTGCTTGTCGGAGAATCATTCGACGCGACAGTAGGAAGCGTGATCAGCCCGCCGCCTAGTTCCTCCCGTAGCGCTTTGCCGGCATCAATGCTACGCCCGCCGCCGGCGGCTATTACGGTCGGCCGGCCGTGGGGAAATTGAAGCCTTCGGGAAAGCATTGGACCTGTTTGCGCGTTGATCTCGCCGCTGAATTCGACCCGCTGGAGCTGCACGTCGGCTTCACGGCAGGACTCGGCAATCACCGGTTCCACCAGCGCGGCCACGATGTCATCGCAGACGAGCACCGCATGGCCGCCGAGCGTACCCGCACACGGACCGGCAAGCCGTGCCACGCCGCGCCCCTGCAGATAACGGCCAGGCGCGCCAAAGACGGCGAAGCTGGTGTTGAAGAAATCCATTGAGTTATTGACATCGCTGGTCAACTTTCATTTTTTGACAGGGGTTTGGCAATCCTGGTTGATGAAAAAGATATATCATGTATGATATAGAATAAAATCTACAGTTCCACGGCCTCGGTCGGGGAGGGAGGGACCGAAGTCATGAAAATCACTGGTAAAACGCGTGTTGTAGTACATCTGGCCTACCCGGCGAAACATCTAAGGACGCCCGAATTCTTCAATCCGCTGGTGGCCCGCCTCGGTCATGACGCCGTGCTGATCCCCTGGGAAGTCTCACCATCCGCTCTGCCGGATGCCTGGGCGGGGCTGCGCAAAGTCGAAAATCTGGCGGGCGTTATCGTTACTGTGCCGCACAAGCAGGCCGTGGCCCAATTGTGCGACGAACTCGAGGGCACGGCCGCCGCTCTTGGCGTAGCCAATGTGGCGCGACGCCTGCCAGACGGGCGCTTCGCCGGCCGCATGTTCGATGGCGATGGTTTCGTGAGGGGGCTTTTGAACGCGGGCCATCCGGTTGAGGGCAAGCGTGTATTGCTGCTGGGTGCGGGTGGCGCGGCAACTGGTATTGCCCATGGTCTCCTGGCTGCGGGCGCAGCAGATCTCGCGATCTACAACCGTTCCAACGACAAGGCCGAAGCGCTGGTCACGGCCCTCGTCAGGCTATATCCAGGTCGCCGGATCCGGACCGGTCCGGCCGATGGAGCTGGATTTGATATCATCGTCAACGGTACAGCCCTCGGCCTGAGGACAGAAGACCCGCTACCCCTCGACCCCTCGAGTCTCGGGCCGGGCAGCGTGGTGGCTGAAGTGGTTATGAACCCCGATGTAACCCCACTGCTTCTGGCCGCGCAGATGCGTGGACTGACGATCCACCGTGGCGTTCACATGATCACCGGCCAAGTGCAACTGCTCGCCGATTTCCTGCTTTCCCCTTTCCAACCGTCCGAGGTCGGCGCGCAATAGCGCCAGCCTCTAAGATTTCCAACTGCATTTTCAATGGAGATACCAATGCAGAAACACGCAGTCATCACCGGCGGCGGCACGGGCATAGGTCTGGCGACCGCTCGCAAGCTTGCCCTTTCCGGCTATCATGTAACCGCGCTTGGCCTTGGGGAGCCGGAAACACTTGCCGAGGGCATCAGCTATCAGGAGCTTGACGTCGGCAATGAGACCGCAGTCCAGGCTCTCTTTGCCGGCTTCGAGCGCATCGATGCGCTGGTCAATGCCGCAGGCATCATCGATCACACCGGCGAATGGCAACGCGACGGGTTTTCCCGGGTCATCGACATCAACCTGACGTCGGTGCTTTCTGTTACCAATGCGGCGCTTCCCGCCCTCAGACACGCCCGCGGCGCAGTCGTCAATTTCGCATCCATGTGGAGCTTTTTCGGATCGCCAAAGACCCCGGCCTATGCTTCCAGCAAGGCGGCCATAGGCGAGTTGACACGTTGCATGGCCGTGGCCTGGGCGGCGGATGGCGTGCGTGCCAATGCAGTGGCGCCGGGCTGGATCTTGACAAACCTCGCCCGCCGCGCGTTTGAGGACGCAGAGCGTTCCGCCGGTATCATTAAACGAATTCCCGCTGGGCGCTGGGGTAATCCGGAAGACGTTGCGGATGTGATCGCCTTCCTCGTGTCCGACAGTGCTCGCTATGTCACTGGCACGACGCTGCCTGTTGATGGTGGCTACTCGATCGCCTAATTATCGGCACCAGGAAAAAGGCGGGTTTGTTGGAACCCGCCTACTTGCCCGGCCAAACCGGATGCTATTTGGTCAGGATAGGCTGACCACCCTATTGCCGGGATTGGGACCGTCGCGAAGACGCTGGAGCGCGCCCGGCAGGTCATCAAAGCGTGACACCTCAATCAATTGCGGATCGAAACTTCCCTCCAGCGTGGCTTTGGCGATCTCCGCCCCAGCTTTCGTCAGTGCGCCCCACGCAAGCCGGTCGTGTGCATTCCGGTGCATGGCATTGAGGCCGACTTCGTGCAGGGAGAGATTGGTGGTGAAAGGGGCAAAGGGTGGCTTTTCCTGCCGGTCCTGGATGCAAACGAGGTGTCCATTGACACCGATCAGCCTTGCGAGCGTTTGAGCATGGGCGCCGCTCACCATATCGAAAACCGCACGGAAAGGCGAGGCGGCGGCAAGATCCGCTAGGTCATCGATCCAGCCTGCCCTTTTGTAGTCCCTGGCTGTCGCTGCGCCCAACGCGCGTACGCGGGCGTGACTGTCGACGGAGGCAATAGCGTGGATCGCCCAGCCACGCGGACGGGCAAGCTGGATGAGCGCACCGCCGACAGCACCACTAGCGCCGGTCACGAGCACACGGGAGCCTGGCGGCAGGTTTACCTTTTCCAGCGCCTGCACTGCGGTCAGTGCTGGGCAGGGCAGGGCGGCAGCAGCCTCGAAGGAGAGGCCCTCCGGCAACGGGATCGCGGCATGCGCCGGGATGACGGTAAATTCGGCAAAGCTTCCGTCGCGTAGCAGGTCTTGGTGATAGGCGACCCGCATGCCCGGTATCAAGTGGCCGCAGCCAGGTCCGACAGCCGCTACTTCCCCGGCGCCGTCCACTCCGGGCACATGTGGCCAGGTCCAGTCAGGATGGCCCCACTCGATAATTTTCCAATCGACGGGGTTGAGACCAATCGCCCAATTGCGGATAAGAAGCTCGCCGGGTCCGGGCTTGGGCTTTTCGATGTCCGCCTGGGTAAGCAGGCTGACGGGTCCCGTCTTGTGGTGGATCCAGGCTTTCATCAATGTCGTCCTTTCTTAACTGGGAGCGAGGTGGCATAATCGACCGCGAAAAGTATGGGTTTGAGGACGGCGGGCAGCCTTGCCGCCCGCTTCGTCAATCTCTCTAGATGCGGATCGTCCGGCCGCCGACACTTTGCAGCAGCACGGCAAGCACGATGATCGTGCCCTTGATGATCTGTTGCGGATACGCTGGCACACTCATCAGGTTCATAATGTTGCCGATGAGACCGAGAATGATGACCCCGATGACGGTGTTGAGCACGCTACCCTTGCCGCCCGAAAGCAACGCTCCACCGATGACGCAGGCCGCGATGGCATCGAGCTCCAGCCCGGCCCCTGTAATTGGCGTTCCGACGCCCGCGCGAGAAGTTGCGATGACACCCGCTGCAGCGCTAAGGCCGCCGCAGAGGAAATAGGCAAGGAACTTGTAGCGGATCTCCGAGATGCCGGCCAGGCGCACGGCCACTTCGTTGCTGCCAGTGGCGATCGTTAGGCGGCCGTAGGTGGTGTTCTTCATCACCCAGTGGAAGGCGAAAACCACGGCAAGAGCCAGGACGACGGGCCATGGCAGGCCGACACCAGGTACGCCTTTGCTGCCGAAAGCCGTCAGCCATTGGGAGGAGACCAGATCGCGCGGGAAGCGAATAGGCTGACCATTGGAGATCAAATATGCCATGCCCCGCGCGATGGTCATCATTGCCAGCGACGCAATGAAAGGCGCCATGCGGAAAACCGAGACGAAGAAACCGGTCACCGCGCCGAGCGCAAGGCCGGAGGCCAGCGCCGCGAGGACCGCAAGAACGAGTCCGGCGCCTCCGGCATCTGGAAAGGCCGACAGCGACAATGCCACCACCATGCCGCCGACGGCGGCAACTGAGCCGACTGACAGATCAATGCCGCCGGTGAGGACAACGAGCAGCATGCCCAGACTCGCCAGCATCAGCGGAGCGAGTTGTCGCAGCAGGTTGAAGGCATTCTGGGTGGTGAAAAACGCCTCGGACAAGAGGCTTGAAGCGAGAAGCAGCGCCACCAGCATGAGTAAAATATTGTACTTCAAAATCAGATCGACGGCTTTGACCGAACCCCGCATCAGACCACTCCCATTGCAAGCTCGATGAGCTTTTCTTCGACGATTTCCTTGCCCGACAATTCGCCTTTGATTTCCCCCATGCGCATCACGATGGCGCGGTCGCTCATGCCGATGATCTCCAGCATCTCCGAAGAGATCATGATGATACCGACCCCTTCGGCCGCAAGTGCATTGATCACGCTGTAAATCTCCACTTTGGCCCCGACGTCGACCCCGCGAGTCGGCTCGTCAAGGATCAGCACCCGGCATTTCGAGGCGATCCATTTCATCAACGCCACCTTTTGCTGGTTGCCGCCCGAAAGCGTGGATACCGATGCATCAAGCGAGGCAGCCTTGAGGTTCAGATCGCGTGCCAGCGCGACCACCGCAGCCCGCTCCGCGCACAGGTCTAACCGCCCCAGCCGGTTGGCATAAGGGTTTCGTGGGGAGAGAAGTGCGTTGATCTGTATCGAGAGATCAAGCAACACGCCCTGGTGTTTGCGGTCTTCCGGTAGCATGCCGATGCCCGCTTCAATAGCATGGCGCGGACGGGTGATGGCGAGGGGCTTGCCATCAAGCACGATCTCGCCGCTCTCCGATACATCAGCGCCGAAGAGAGCCCGCATCGCTTCAGTCCGGCCTGCGCCGACAAGGCCGCTGAAGCCTAAAATCTCGCCGGCTCTGAGGTCGAAGGATATGTTGCGCACGAGCGATCCAGCATTGAGATTACGCACGCTGAGCACGGTCGAACCGATCGCCGAATGCCGAGGCGGGAAGAAATCGGAAATCTCGCGACCGATCATCAATCGCACCAGCCGGTCCTCTGTCAGCTCCGAGATCGGGTGACTACCGGTGACCTGCCCGTCCTTGAGCACCGTCACCCGATCGCAAAGCGAGAAAATCTCTTCAAGTCGGTGCGATATGTAGATGATGCAGACTCCGCGCGCTCGCAAATCGCGCACGATCGAAAAGAGCTGTTCGGTTTCATGCCGAGTAAGTACCGCGGTCGGCTCGTCGAGGATCAGCACGGAGGACTTGCGCGAGAGCGCTTTGCATATTTCGACGATCTGCTGGTAGGCAATAGGCAGCTCAGCGACCGGTCGCTGGACGTCAATATGGCCGAAGCCGATTTCGGACAAAAGCGCGTGCGCTTTCAGAGCCATGGCCTTGCGGTCGACCAACCAGCCGCTTCCCAGTTCCTCAATCAGGATGTTTTCCGCCACAGACATGTGCTTTGCCAGTGAGAATTCCTGATAGATGATGGAAATCCCATGGCGGTGTGCCGAGCGTGGACTATGGATATCGGCGAGCTCGCCTGCGATGCGGATATCTCCGCCATCCCGGCTGTAGGCGCCGGAAAGGATCTTCATCAGCGTGGATTTGCCTGCGCCGTTTTCGCCCATCAGGCCATGCACTTCTCCTGCGCGAGCGGAGAATGTTGCGTCCGAAAGAACGGCAAGTCCGCCAAATGTCTTGCGGATGTTCTCCATACGCACATGATCGCCAGTACTGCTTTCGTTCATCGAACCTCCCTTCCGCGCAGTGGCGGGCTCTTGGATTTCGCAAGCCCCGCCACCCGTGGCCCCGCTCGTAGCGTGCTTACTGCTTCATGATTTCGGGGATGGTCCGGAAAGGCGGCGTCTCGAACCGGAAGAATGGATTGCTTTCGTCCGGATAGAGGAAGGATGCAACGTTTTCAGCGGTGATTGCCTGGGCCGGGAAATAGGAACCGAGCGGGAGGTTATTGGCGTCAAAGCTTTCACCGAAGATCTTGTGCACAAGATCCACGGCCGCAATGCCGGTGGCGACACCGCTGTTCGCGCCCGTCACCATCATTTCACCGCTTTTGACCATGTCGAGTGCAACGCGGAAACCATCTGCAGCGCAAGCGACTGGGATGATGCCCTTCTTGCCGATGTTATCGAGTGCTTTGAGGGCGCCGATACCCATAAAGTCGTTTTCTGCGAGGATGATATTGAGCTTGTCTGCGTTCGCAGTCAGTAGATCCTCCGCTGCAGTCAGGCCGCCCTCTTCCGTCCAGGACCCAGCGCCCCAGCCAACCACCTCGAACTTCGCTTCCGGATAGGAGAAAGCGCCGCGGTTCTTCACTTCCTGGAAGAGATGAAAACCCTTCAGCATTGCGTCCTCACGGGAAAGACCGAGACCGAGTACATTGCTGCGTTCGAAAACGATGCCTGAGATCATGCCGTTCAGCCGGCTCTCGGAGGTAGAGTTACCCATGGTGCCGATGATCATTGCGGCGGTGATCGGCGTATCGTTGCCGAGCTTCTGGGCCACATATTTACCGGCCTCGAAACCGTTGCCGTAAGGATTTGCGAGCGTGGTGGTCACGATCGGTGCGGCGGCGTCGGGCACAGTACCAAGGGCGATTACTGGAATGCCGGCATCGACGGCGCGCTGCGCATCGGCTGCGGCGCCCACCACATCCGTTGGGTCGATCACGATGATGTCCACACCTGTGGCGATGAAGGAATCGATCTGGGCGCTTTGCTTCTGCACATCGCCATCGGCAACCTGAAGATTGATCTCATAGCCGTATTCGGCGGCCTTCTTTTTGGCCCCGTCGGCAACACCCACAAACCAGGGATTGCCAAGTGTGATTTCCGACCAGCCGATGACAATATTGTTCGGATCACGCGGCTTCTTCGGCAATGCCTTATTGATAGAAGTGCGGTCCTCCATTTGCGGATCAACCACGCCGGATAGAGCGGTATTCGGTATGAGTTTGTAGATGTCGTGTTTCTCCTCGGCCCCAGCCGATGTGGCGACGACGGCCAAAAGCCCTACCGCTGCGGCCAGTGACAGCGTTGTTGTCCTAAATACGTTCATGTGGACTTTTCCTCCCAGGTTGCGTCCAGTCAATCCGAAGGGAAGCAGCCTTCCCGACGATATATAATGCATCATATATTTCAGTTGCCAAGAGGATGATTGCTCGATCTGCCGTCGCCCGCTTTAAGTGAATGATAATATATGATATATGATATTGCCCTACAAGCTCTTAAAAGGAACTGCGAATAACATCGCCCAAAATAGACAGATAGCGGATCTGCGGGTCCCAAGATCCAGCAGGCACGCGAGTTCACGGCTTCGGCGGCGTGACGTCGAAGTGATTGCAAAGCGGAATGCCTTAACGACTTCGCGCCTAACGCTCGGAGGGAAAGCCCTGCCGCTTAGTCCTGTCGTGATCGATCAGGCGTTTGCTGCGTTCTTGCGCTCGAGCCATTCAATCATGACCTGACCCCAACGGATATCGTCCTGGATCGCGGCCTTGGCCTTGGCCGCATCCCGGGTCTTCAGCCCTTCGAGCACATCGAAATGCTTGTGCTTGCCGCTGGCAAGATCCCGCTTCGGCATCTCAATGTGGAAAGTCCGAAGCAACGGCCCCATCAACACCCACATGTTTTCCACCGTATTGAAGATCAGCGGCATGCGCGCGGCGCCGATCAGGCCGAAATGGAATTCGCGGTTGAGAAGGGCGGCCTTCTTGGGATCGGTCGCCGCCGCCTTTTGAAAGCGTGTCTGGATATCCTCCAATCGATCGAGTTCTTTTGGGGTAATGCGCTGTGCGGCAATGCTGGCCGCCTCACCTTCGAGCAGCAGGCGGATCAGCTGAATTTCCCGCAACTGATCCGCAGTTAGTTCTGGAACGTGAATGGCGGTTGCGGCTTTCATTTCCAGCACATGATCGCTGACCAATCGGAAGATCGCCTCGCGTACCGGTGTAATGGAGACACCGAGTTCGTCGGCAAGCGCGCTGATGCGCAATCGGTCACCCGGCTCGAATTCACCGTCCATCAGTGCATTGCGGATGTTGGCATAGACGCGTTCGCTCAGGTTGCCCTTGTCGATTGGCTTGCGCTCGCTGACGCTCATGATCGTCTACTCCCGTCCGGTTATCTACACTATATGATATATTGCAACCCACATAGGAATGACAATCCATTTTCATTAGTGCACGAAAAGCCCAGAAGGAAATACGAGATTTTCGGATTTCATCCGGAGGGGCCGCTAGCGCCATTACACCGGCGACGGTTGGAGTGCGCGCACCCCCCGGACGAGGTCAGACGCCTTTTCACCAATCATGATCGCCGTCGCGTTCGTATTGCCAGAGATAAGTCGCGGCATCACGGAGTTGTCGACGACGCGCAGATTCCGTATTCCGCGCACGCGCAGTTCCGGATCCACGACCGAGCCGTCGTCCTTCCCCATCCGGCAGGTGCCGACGGGATGATACACGGTCTTGCCCCGATCGCGCACGTATTCGGCAAGCGCCGCGTCGCTTTTGACTTCACGACCCGGATAGGCTTCTTCGCGCTCCACATAGGGCAAAAAAGCTCGTGCGGCGAGAATTTCGCGAGCCCGTCGAAGCGCCGCGACCGAAAGCCTTAGGTCATCAGGGTCGCTAAGGTAGCGCGGATCGATCAAGGGCGCGTCTGCCGGGTTGGTAGAACGCAAGCGAACCTCACCCCGACTTTTAGGGCGGAGTACGCAAGGGTTCACCGTCGCGCCAGCCTGTTTTACCACCTCTCGGTCCATATCGAAAAAGACGATCGGTACGAAATGCATCTGGATGTTCGGCTCGGCTTGGGGATCATCTACGTTGATGAAGCAACAGGCCTCGGTGACATTTGACATGACCGGACCGCTGCGGAAAAACAGATATTGCAGACCGTTCTTGATGGTATTGCCGATGCTGTCCTGGCCGAAATAGCCGTATGGACCAGTGCAGAGCCGGATCGCCGGAAATTCCAGATGATCCTGTAAGTTCTGGCCAACGCCCTCGCTCTTGACACGTATTGCAATGCCATGGCTGCGGAGCTGCTCCTCCGGGCCAATGCCCGAGAGCATCAACAACTTAGGGGTCTGGATCGCGCCTCCAGCCAGGATTACCTCGCGACTGCAACTGACCGTCTTGACCTTGCCATCCTGGATGTATTCGACGCCCGCAGCGCGGTCTCCCTCGAAAATAATGCGGGTGGCCATGCAGCCCGTCTCGATGCGCAGCTTGCCCGTTTTTTGCGCCGGTCGCGCATAGGCGACTGCGGCACTGCTTCGTCGCCCGTTGCGCGTCGTGGTCTGGTTGAAACCAACGCCGCGTTGCCGTGCGCCATTGAAATCGGCTGTGTAGGGTATCCCGGATTCCTGGCAGGCCAGCACGAACGCGCGGGTCAGTTCGTTGACATGGCCGACATCCGAAACACCAAGTGGGCCGCCGGTTCCGTGATAGTCATCACTCAGCCGGTTATTGTCCTCCGCGCGACGAAAATAGGGTAGCACATCCCGATAGCCCCAGCCTTCGGCACCATCCTCAGCCCATCCGTCATAGTCGGCACGCTGGCCACGGATGTAAATTGCAGCATTCACCGAACTTCCACCGCCCAGCACGTTGCCCTGCGGCAGGATGCGCTCCTTGCCGTTCAAGCCGGGTTGCGCCTCTGTGCGGTAATGATGCAGCAGTCCGGTAGACAGCAACTTGGTAAAGCCGGCAGGAATGTGAATAAGAGGGTTTCGATCCGGCCCCCCCGCCTCTAGGATCAACACTCGCCCCGCGTCGGCGAGGGCAAGCCGTGCCGCAACAGTGCATCCCGCCGATCCTCCGCCGACGACCACATAATCGTACATTGACTCTCTCCCAACAAATATATGATATATGTTGCCATGGCGCAAATGGAGGGTCAATCCTGTTTCGCCAAATGCCGGTCAGACATTGTAACCCGGCCAAACGCGCAGGGAGGAACGTGAAACTCGCGGGTCGGTAACGGATGATCGGCCGATGCCCCGGGATTTGTGGCCGCAATACATCCCGCTTTTCATGAATTCGTGTCGGATCCCGGATCGCTTGACAGCGGAAGGGCGCGGCCAGTTGTACAAAGGATAGGCGGAGGAGGATCCGCCGCCCTGGAAAGGGCACCAAATGAGGAAAAATCATGCTTCAGAAATCCCAACTTATTGAAAAGACTGACTTCTATATCAACGGTGGCTGGCAAGCAGTACCTGGCCGCGAGCGGATCGCGGTCATCAATCCGGCAAACGAGGAACCTTATGCGGTGATCTCTGCCGGAACCGCCGACGATATCGACAGGGCGGTTGTTGCTGCTCGGGCCGCCTTCGATACATGGAGCCTGACCAGTCGAGCCGAACGGTTGGCGGCACTGGAGCGCATAGCGGCCATTTATGCGGCGCGAATGGAGGAGATGGCGCAGGCGATATCCCGAGAAATGGGCGCGCCGATCCGGTTGGCGCGCGATGCCCAGGCCCAAGTGGGACTTTCACATCTCAACGCCTTCATCGATGCTTTCAAGGCGCATGAGTTTGAGACAGTTCCGAACGAGCGCTATCCGAACCAGAGGGTAGTCCATGAGCCGATCGGCGTCTGCGGTCTGATCACGCCCTGGAACTGGCCGATGAACCAGATTTCGCTGAAGGTACTGCCGGCGATCGCGGTAGGCTGCACCGTCGTACTTAAACCGTCGGAGATCGCGCCGATGTCGGCCATGCTCTTTGCCGAATTCGTCCACGAGGCTGGCATTCCGGCGGGTGTGTTTAATCTCGTCAATGGCGAGGGCACTGTGGTGGGCGAAGCGCTATCCAACCATCCGGACATTGACATGATGTCCTTCACCGGCTCCACCCGCGCGGGCATCGCAGTTTCCCGGGCGGCGGCGGCGACCGTCAAGCGGGTATCACTGGAACTGGGCGGCAAATCGCCGAACATCGTGTTCGCCGACAGCGACTTGTCCGCTGCCATCCAACGCGGCGTGGCCCAGTGCTTCGAAAACAGCGGGCAGTCCTGCAATTCGCCAACACGGATGCTGATCGAGCGCCATGTTTATGATGAGGCGATCGCTTATGCCAGAGCGGCGGCCGCCTCAATTTCGGTCGGCGATCCCGCTCTTGACGGCGATCATATTGGGCCGGTCGTCTCGGCACTGCAATATAGCAAGATCCAAGGTTTGATTGAGAAGGGCGTTGAGGAGGGCGCTCGCCTGATCGCCGGTGGACCCGGACGTCCCGAAGGCTTCGACCGCGGCTATTTTGTTCGGCCTACAATATTTGCGGATGTAGATAGCGATATGGCAATTGCGCGCGAAGAAATATTCGGTCCGGTGCTGGCGCTTATACCATTCGACACTGAGGAAGAGGCAATACGCATCGCCAATGACACGCCCTATGGCCTTTCCGGATATATCCAGACCGGCGATCCGGCCCGGGCCGGTCGAGTGGCCCGTCGCATCCGTGCCGGGATGATCCAAATCAATGGTACGTCACGCGCGCCGGGAACGCCGTTCGGCGGCTACAAGCAGTCCGGGAATGGGCGCGAAGGTGGCAAGTGGGGGCTAGAGGATTTCCTTGAGGTGAAGCTGGTCAGCGGTTGAACGTCACTTCCCCGGAGCGCGTTTGCTCCGGGGGACTGCGCCTCGCGCGGCTTGCTTGGGCTAGTCTTCCCGCCGTTGCTCTGCGAGCAGTGCCGTCGGCCCATTAGATCGGCGTCACGGCAGCGGTCCAACGTCCAATCCAGGATTATAGACAGGCCACTCCCGTATGTAGTTCGCGTCCCAGTGCTTGGCTGATGCGGTCAGAAGAGGTCAAAACAGGGCTTATGGGTAGTGTGTATATGATATATCATGGAACATGTATAAAGGAGCCCGAGATAACTATGACAGACCACTATAGCGCAGCCTTGGCAACCCGCATCATCTTTGGCTGTGGCGGCATTGAACAGTTGTCCGATCTCGCGGCACCCTTCGGTGAACGCGCTTACCTTATGATCGATCCATTTCTCAAGGGATCGGCGCTTGAGATGCGCATTGTGGAGCAACTCCGGTCAAGGGGCATCGAGACACGCTTGTGGCACGATATCGTGCCCAATCCGCGCGCCGAGAGTTGCGATGAAGCGGCTGCCGATCTCCTGCGTTTCGGTGCGGAATTGATCGTGGCGATCGGCGGCGGGTCTACAATTGATGCTGCCAAGGCCGTGGCGCTTGTCGCTAGCAATGGTGGCCGCGCATGGGACTATACCGCCCGGGCGAATTCCGAAATCCTTGTGCCTTCACGACGCGGCTTGCCGCTAATTGCGGTACCAACGAATGCAGGCACCGGGGCAGAGGTCACTCCCTATGCCGTTCTATCAAACCAGCAGGCAAAGCTGAAGGCAACGATCATTCATTCCTTTTGTCAGCCGGATGTGGCGCTTATCGACCCTGTCCTTCATATGACGAAGCCTGCACGGCTGACGGCATCCACCGGTGTGGACACTTTTCTGCATGCGTTCGAAGGGTACATTGGCAATCGGGCGAACGGCTGGGCCGATCTGTTCGCGGAAAAGGCGATGGAGCTAACGCTGCGATGGTTGCCGAAGGCGTGTCAAAATCCGACGGACATCACGGCACGTAGCCATTTGGCGGAAGCCTGCTACATGGCCGGCATCGCGCTTTCAAACGTGGGCGTGGGCATTCCGCATGCCCTTGGTCAGGCCCTGGGTGCACTCAAGGATACGCCGCATGGAGAAAGCTGTGCGGCCTTTCTCATTGCAACCATTGACTGGACACAACCGCAGGCCTCCGATCGACTAGCAAAGGCCGCCAGGCTGTTCAATCCGGAGTTAGTCGAAACAAGCGATGACATTGCTGCATCAAGACTAGCAGGGCTGGTTGCAGATTTCTTCGAGCGTATCGGGATGGATACTACGCTCACCCGCAGTCTTGGCGCCCAGGAAATCGATGATTTGTTGCGGGTTGCTGAAACCAACTACGGTTTTGATATCGCCTGCTCGAGGAAGCTCGCCGCATATGATGATCTTAAAATGATCGTTAGAGCGAGCCTCTAGATATTCGCAAGTCTGGGATGGAAGTTGACAGCCGTTGAAAGCAGCCAGCCATCGTCTTTATACAGACCAATCAATGTCCTCTCTGGCAGCCTGTCTTCATCGCGATGGCGATGGTGTGTGGCGAGATCTATTGGCGCAACTCACGTCTGCTGTCGCCGCCAGCCGACACAGCGTTGCCCTTTTATCGGTGTGACGGCTATTGGAAGAGAGAGATGTATGTCTGGCTCAAAAAGGTTTGAAGGCCGGTCAGCCCTTCAGCTCATAGCCGATGTGACAACAACTCGCGCGAACCCAGGCACAAACAAAGTTGGGTTCTCCCAGTTCGTCTGTCCGCATCTCAATAGGTTGGCACTGAAGTTAAACCAAGCGGGACTAATTCGTGAATAAGCCGAAATCCTCTAAGCGTGCCGATGCGGTCGATCTCCAAATTGGAAAGCGAGTACTACAGAGGCGAAATGCTCTGGGATTGTCGCAGTCCCAACTTGCCCAACAGCTCGGAATTAGCTTCCAACTGGTCCACAACATAGAAAGTGGGAAAACCCGGGTTAGTGCCACGCGTCTTCAGAGACTCTCGCTGATATTGAGGGCACCTATAGAATATTTTCTGGAAGAGGTAGCAAACCCAGTAGGACCCCATGACACGCTTGCCCCCAGCGAGATTGAATTGTCTGGGGTTGCATCTGGCGCGGAGGGCTTCGAGCTAAGTAAGGCGTTCATGCGCATCAGCGACCTTACTGCACGTCGGGAGTTGATTCTACTGGTCGAGAGTATTGTTGAAGCTCAGGTTAAGGTCGGCGGGTAGCACAAATTTGCGGGCCTCGTCAGACCGTAGTGCGCGCTATTGTTTTCAGGTGGCCTATGAGTTGGAGATTCGCTTGCAGCAACTCCCAGTCACCGCTTGAAGCGCGACTGTGCATTCGATGGTCGCTCCTTCAAACAAAGGGCCTCGGCTTCCCGGCTGCTCAACCCAACGGGTTGGCTGACATGACGTTGTCAGCCACCTTTATTAGGTGGCCTCCCTGTTCACTGTACTAACTGAGATCTTTGTTTTCTAGGATCGCCGGACTTTGCCTGATTGACTGGATTCATCGCGACGAGCCCGTCGCAGCTCCTCTGTCCCGAAAAGGAAGAACCTTGCTGTGTTTAGCATCAGACCGCCCGCGCATAATCAGTATATCCGGCTGCTCCCCCGCCGAAGAGCGTGCTGGCGTCGAGTTGGTTCAGCCCCAGGCCCAGTTGCAGGCGCGCCGGGAGATCCGGATTAGCAACAAAGGGGCGCCCGAAACCGATTAGGTCGGCCCAGCCGTTTTGAAGAGCCTGTTCCGCACGTTCGGCCGTATATTTTCCTGAATAGATCATCGTGCCGCGATACATTAGCCGCAGCGCCTCCTTGAAGGCTGCAGGCATCTGCGGCGCATCATCCCAGTCGGCTTCCGCAATGTGGATATACGCCGCACCGACATCATCGAGTACCTTGGCGGCGGCCAGATAGGTGGCTTGCGGCGTATCATCCACAGCGCCCTGAAGGGTGGTCAGCGGCGCCAGACGCACACCGACCCGATCCTCGCCGATCGCGACTGAAACCGCTTCGGCGACCTCACGCAAGAAGCGAAGGCGCCGTGACAGGGAGCCGCCATAACCGTCCACGCGGGTATTGGCCTGCGAGTCTATGAATTGGTTGATCAAGTAACCATTGGCTCCATGCAGTTCCACCCCATCGAAACCGGCGTCAATCGCGTTGCGTGCTGCGTTGACGAAATCTTGCACCACATATGCGATTTCCGCTTCGCTCAGGGCGCGAGGTTTTGAATGCTGGACCATCTCACCAATGCCGCCCTCCGGCCCGCGACCATCCGGGTCGATGAAGACCTTTACACCCTCTGCGACGAGCGGCGAGGAAGACACCGGCGCGCCGCCATCGGGCTGGAGTGTGTTGTGCGACACGCGTCCCACATGCCATAATTGCGCGAACATGCGGCCACCCTTCGCATGCACCGCATCTGTCACCGTGCGCCACCCAGCGACCTGTTCAGGCGTATAGATACCGGGCGTCCAGGCATAGCCTTGTCCTTGCCGGCTGATCTGGGTGCCTTCGCTGAGAATCAACCCGGCCGAGGCGCGCTGCGCGTAGTATTCGCTCATGAGCGGCGTAGCTACATCACCATGACCTGCCCGCGAGCGGGTCATGGGAGGCATGACGATACGGTTGGGAATTTCTAGGGCGCCCAGTCTATAGGGTGTGAACAGCATGGTTTCGCCTTTCGTTATTGGGACATGTAAGATTGTGTACTAGGCCACCGGGGCGCCGGAGAACACCTTTTAGACAGTCCCGCCAATGCCTACTGATACAATTAGGGATTGCGATAAATCGTGGCCGATCATCGACCACTGTCTACGCCATCAATTATGAAAGCCCGGTACTCCGCACCCTTTTCGCGATGTTTCTTCGCATCCTGATAAGCAGGGCTGTGGTACCAATTCCGGGCCTGCTCGATGGTGGAGAACTGGAGGATCACCGCTCCCTCGATCGGCGCGCCCTCAAGGAGGTCGATCTCGCCATATCTGGCGAGCGATGTGATTTCATGCCCGACCCGCGCCGCGGGAACCTTTTCCCAGTACGTCTCGAGCTCGGCAGCGTCCAGTGTGCTCTCACGCATAAAAACTACATAGGCGGTCATGTTTTCTCCTCAACCAAATGGCTCGGATGGTGCGGACGGTCCAATCTCTGAATGAAATCGGCACTCCGCAGACGAAGGCTTCTGGATGTCGCGCGCTTATCGTTTTGACCAAGCGCGGCTGTCGCTAAATCGAAGAACTGTTGCTGCGATCTTATTGGCGTAAGCACGGTGATAAACCAGGTTTCGGGAAAATCATTTGTGCTTCAAAAGCCAAAATGGATCCTTTGCTTGGTCAATCGATGCTGAGTGTCAGGATATATACGTGACGTGATAGCCCCTGTTCACACTGAACAAGGGCCCACGTTAAGCTGTCACCGCATCCAAGGATTTGCCGCAAAACCTTCAACGAGGCGAAAGCGAGAAGCGCCAGATCTCAAATTGCTCGCTCCCCTGTTGAACTGCATTGGCGAAATGATTGTTGGCGTTGCTGGATGTGAAATAGACATTGTTTCCGTCACCTCCAGTCAGTGTATCCGGCCAGAACACGCCTTCGCTCGCTTGTGCCAATTGAACGGTTCCGGTCGCGGGATCCACGCGCGTGATGCCGTTATGGGCAACGTCGGTGATCAGTACTGCGCCATCGTCAGCCACCATGATGCCGTCTGTGCCAAAATCTAGAGAGGCAACCGTTTTGACGGCGGCAACCACCTCGTTTGCCGGTACCGCGACATCGTTGAGCTTTTCTGTGCTGATAGAATGGAGAGCGTCGCCTGTGGTTACCGTCCAATAGAGCGTGCTGCCGTCCTTCGACAAGGCTATACCGTTGATACCGATAAGAATGGGTTGGCCCTCCCATACAGCCTCGCCGTGCGAAACCACCCTTATGTCCTTCTTGACCTGGACCGAAGGATCCTGGTTCAAAAGGCGCCGCGCGTTATCGGCGTTGAAATTGTAGACGATGATGCCCGTCTTGTTGTCAGGCGCGCTGCGAAATCCGCTGTCGGAAATATAGGCAATGCGCGCTTCCTCATCGACGGCGATGTCGTTGAGGAAGCTGCCCCGCCGATCGGCAACAGTATCGAGAACTACGGTGCGCACCGGTTCTCCTGTGGCGAGGTCAAAGATAACGATTTTCTGACCACCCTCCGGCGCTTCTGCTTCGCCGGCAACAAAGCCCATATCCAAAGCCCAAAGCCAATTGTTGGTGTTGTCGATGTAGAATCCGAGGACGTTGCGAAGGGTCTCGGAGGGGTTGCCTCCAGCGACATTCCATTTTGCCGAGGGGTAAGGTGTCAGGGCTGCCGGCCCATGCGTGACTTCGGTGGACAAACGATTGAGCGTTGCCGGGACGGCGGGATTGATCCAGCGTGGAACGGAAACGAAGGCTTCGCCGTGCTTGGCGAAATGCAGGCCCGCGATCGGAGCCTGGTGAGAAACGGGATCACGTTTCCTATCGGCAGCGGTCTGCCACGAGACCCCCCTAAAACTGCGCCAGAGTTCAGGTTCCTTGGGCTTGTCCGATGCAACAGTTCCCCCTGCCGGGGCTGCCAGCGCGATGACGAGCAACAGTCGTTTCAGGCTCCTGCCTACCATTATTATAACTCCTTCGTTGCGCATGCCATCATTGATGCGGGCAATGCCGAGTGCGTTCTTTTTCAGATAGAGTTTGACCTATTATAAGAAGGACGCCTCTTTTCTAAAATCATGAGTTAGGGTAAGAGCCATAGGAATTCTTATGGGTCTTTATTTGTTTTTATGAATCAGCTTGTCTACCTGCGCACCTTTCTTGATGCTTATCGCTCCGGATCTCTGACGCGCGCAGCAACGCGGCTCGGGATTACGCAGCCTGCAGCATCGGCGCATATCCAGAGCCTCGAAAACACATTCGGAAAAGCGCTGTTCACTCGGCAGGCCCGCGGTGTGGCGCCTACCGCCGCCGCAGACGATCTTGCCCGCGCCATCGCTCCGCACCTCGACGCACTCGAAGCCAGCTTCGATACACTGCGCCTGAGGTCAGGAAGCGTACAGGGAACTGTACATATTGCCGGCCCGGCGGAGTTTCTTTCCGTGCGGCTTGTCCCGATGATCTTGCCACTTCAAGTTCATGGCCTGAAATTCCGGCTGCAAACGGGTAACAGGAACCGCATCCGGACGTTGCTCGACGACGGGGCGGTCGATCTGGCAATCACAACGTCAAAGCCAGATAATGCCACGCATGGCCATGTTGAGATCGGACGTGAAAGGCTGCTCCTCGTCGCTGCGCCCGAAATTGCGCGGCAGATGAAGGGACGCTCTCTCACCGCCGCCTTTCTCCGCGAGCTACCTTGCCTGGCGTATGACGAGCATCTGCCTTTGGTCCGTGAGTTCATCGAGGCGGTGTTCAATGAAACCCCGTTGTATCAGGCCGCCGTTACGGCGCCCGACCTGAGACTGCTGGCTAACGGTGTTGCCACTGGAGCGGGATGGTCGGTGCTCCCCGATTATATTGCCGCAGACTACATCGCAACTGGGAGAATGGCGGAATTGCCGACTATCCGTCCAGGCCCGGAGAACCTGCTCTATCTCGTATGGAACAAAGGAGCCTTGCGCCAACCGCGCGTCGCATACGTCCGAGACCATATCGTTGTTTCCGCGTCGCAGTTCGCGTCAGACGGCCAGGGTTGATTTAGCTATCCTTGGCTAGGAAATCGATAAGCGCGCGCGTGGCGGCTGAAAGGCGACGATGCGGCGCAAAGATGATAGAGAATGGCCGAGAGCGCCCACGGGCATCTGCAAGCACTTCCACCAGGCGTCCCTGCTCGATCCGGTCCCTAACGATAAAATCATAAGTCTGGCAAATTCCGAGACCGTTCTCTGCCAATGACACGACGCCAAGCACGTCATCAAGTATCCGGATTGGGCCCGACGCTAACCAGTCCACGTCGAGACCATCGCGGCGCAGCAGCCATGGGGAGCACCGCCCCGTGCTCGGCATCACGAAGGGTAGACACCGATGCTCCGCCAGATCATCAATCGTGTTCGGCGCACCTGCTCTTTGAAGGTAGCGTGGTGAGGCCACCAGACAAAGCGCGGCGTCCTCTAGCTTGCGTCCCATAAGTCCGCTGTCCGGCAACGGTCCCAGTCGGATCGCCAGATCGTAGCCTTCCGCCACCAAATCAACGTTCCGGTTCGTAATGCTCAACTCGACGTGGACTTCAGGATAGGCTCGGCTAAACCGCGCAAGCATGTCGGGCAGTCGGTAATGCCCATAGGTCGTCGAGACGCTGACGCGCACATGGCCCGTCAGGGATTCGCCATCCCGCCCTTGAATAGCCCGCTCGGCATCGTCGATCAGCGAAAAGGCCACACGCGTTTGCTCAAGATAGGAGCGTCCTGCATCCGTCAAGCTGAGGCGGCGGGTGGTCCGCCGCATGAGTTGAGTACCGAGCCGGGTCTCCAACCGTGTTATCGCGCGGCTGAGGACCGAGGGGGTGGTAGATAAGGCGATAGCTCCTTCGGTCATCGAACCTTTTTCAACGACGGTGACGAACGCTTCCACATCGCCGAGATGGTCAAACCGGCGGCCCATTCCTAACCTCTTGCGAACAAATCTGTTTCCTTCACGAAGCTTTATCCCCGATATCGCCATCGATAAAGTGATTTTCTTGTCGCCACATGATCGCCAAGAAGCGATCGGAACCCGCATCAATTCATAAATGTCATTCGACACAAGAAAATTGAAAGGTTGAGCTAATGGCTGAAAACCGAACTTTCCTCGTTACGGGCGCCAGTAAAGGCATCGGGCGCGCCTTGTCCGAACGCCTCGCTGCCAAAGGCCATCATGTGATTGGTCTTGCACGAGGCGCAGACGACGCCCAATTTCCCGGAACGCTGATATCGGTCGATTTGCAGGATCGCGAACGTACAGGACAGGTCTTTGAAACTATCTGCGCTCGCTACAAAATAGACGGAATCGTCAATAATGTCGGGCTGGTTCGTCCGCAACGTCTCGGCGAAATCGAGCTCGGCGATCTTGACGACGTGCTGCACTTGAACCTGCATCCAGCCGTTTGCGGGGTTCAGGCCGCGCTGCTAAACATGCGCTCCAATGGATGGGGACGCATCGTTAACATTTCCAGTCTAACCATTCTCGGCGTCCCCGAAAGAACCGCCTATGCAGCCGCAAAAGCGGCGCTTGTCAGTTTCACACGTTCCTGGGCACTCGAGCTTGCGAGGACAGGTATCACAGCCAATGCCGTGGCGCCCGGACCAACGGAGACCGAACTGTTTCGTGCCAACAATGCGCCCGGCAGTGACGGCGAAAAGCGGTACCTGTCCGGCGTGCCTATGAATAGGCTTGGAAAGCCCGACGAAATTGCAGCATCAATCGAATTCCTGCTGTCGGAAGACGCTGCCTTTATCACGGGTCAAACGCTCTTTGTGGATGGCGGCGCATCCATCGGCAAATCTATGCTGTAAACGCGCATACCGCATTGGCGATACAGCACGCGTGAGGTGTGGGCATATTCTGTAAGATATCGCTCGTTCCTGCGGATAATCCTAGCGGGCACCAGCCGCTGATCCGACGGAACCGAATGTCTGACGCAACGCCGCTTCTAAGAAGCCTCGATTCATCTTGCTCTTTGATGAACAAATAAATTCCCGCTATGCATCTTTATTGCCGCGTGAGCCTCAATAATATTGTCCCAACAGACGCGGTCTAGCGTCACTGTCCCAACCAGATATGAGGAGTAGGTCATGACAAGCGAAGTTCACGATCGGAAGCCGGTACTGATCGTTCTTACCAGTCACGGCGTCAAAGGCGAAGGCGGCGAGCCAACAGGCTTCTACCTAGGCGAAGTCACCCATCCGCTTGCCGTGTTCGATGCTGCCGGCATTCCGGTCGAATTTGCCTCGATCGAAGGCGGAGAACCGCCGGTTGACGGCCTCGACCTCAACGATCCGATTAATGCGCATTACTGGAATGACGAACGGTTCCGCAACGCTATCCGCAAAACGCCTCGTCTGGCCGACGTAAACGCCGGACGCTACGCCGCGATATTCTTTGCAGGAGGCCACGGGGCGATGTGGGATTTTCCAAATAGTCCCGCGGTTCAAAGCGTCGCACGCGACGTCTTCGAGGCCGGCGGCGTCGTGGCCGCCGTCTGCCACGGGCCCGCAGCACTGGTCAATGTGACGCTCAGTAACGGCAGCTATCTCGTCTCCGGCAAGAATGTCAGCGCCTTTACCGACAATGAGGAGCACGCCGTCAACCTCGACACAGTCGTACCATTTCTCTTGGCAAGCACGTTGTCCGCCCGCGGAGCGCATCACCATTCCGCCCCCAATTGGACTGCGAAGATCGTCGTCGATGGAAAGCTTGTTACCGGCCAAAATCCGCAATCTGCAACCGGCGTCGGCGAAGCCGTTCGGGATCTTCTTTCCGCCTAACCATCGCAAGGCATCAAGCCGAGGATAACCGCAATGACCTGCAATCCCCGTGCCTTAGGTCTTACGGGATGCTGGCTGCTCTTTTCTGGAGAAATATCATGAAACTCATCCGCACATTTGCAATTGCCCTCGCACTGAGCACCAGCGCGCTCAATGCGCATGCGGCCAATGTCCTAGTCGTCCTTTCAGATTCCGACCGCCTCGACCTGAAGGATGGCAAGGTTTTTGAAACGGGCTTTTATCTCAACGAACTGATGCAGCCGGTCGAAGCGTTGCTTAATGCCGGTCACGTCATCACTTTCGCTACTCCCAAAGGATCGGCACCGACCCTCGATAAATCGTCCGTCGACAAGATGCATTTCAGCGGCGACGAGGCAGCGATGCAGGCGAGCAGTGACCTCCTCGACAAACTCAACCTGACATCGACGACCAAATCTCCGGTCATCAGCCTCTCTCGCGTCGAACAGATCGGCTATGATCAATTCGATGCCGTTTATGTCCCGGGCGGTCACGCCCCCATGCAGGACCTGCTTGTCAGCCCCGAGTTGGGCAAGCTTCTCACCCACTTTCACACCAACGCCAAGACGACGGCACTGGCTTGTCATGGACCGATCGCGCTTCTTTCCACCTTGCCGGATGCGAAAGGCTTCACAGGACAGCTTGAAACCCAAAACAGCGTCCAGCAGAAGCCGGATTGGATCTACGCCGGATACAAGCTCACCGTCATCAGCAATCAGGAGGAGGAGATGGCAAAAAGCCTGTTGAACGGCGGAGAGATGAAGTTTTACCCGCAGACAGCCTTGGAACAGGCCGGCGCCGCATACTCGAGCAATCAGACGCCATTCACTTCCAACGTCGTGACGGACCGCGAACTCATAACCGGCCAGAACCCCGCGTCTGCCCCGGCAGTTGCCGAGGAACTACTGAAGCGGCTTAAGTAAGGCACGCTCCAAAACGTCAAATGCATCCGGCACCCCCAGCAAACAGCCTGTGGGTGCCAATGCAAAGTGTCATTCTAGCCGCCGCGCTGCAATCCCGGCCCGTCCTAAACATTTCCCAAACACGAAAGAAACAACATGACCACCAGCATCAAAGTCGTCGCGCGCGTCGTCATAGCTCCGGGACAGGAAGCCGCGTTCGAAAAGCATGCAAGCGCGCTTTCCATCGCAACGAGGGATGAGGAGGGTTGCCTCTCCTATCACCTTTTCCGCAATTCGGCGCAACAAGGCGTCTACGTCTTCGTTGAAGACTGGGCGTCGCGTGAAGATTGGGAAAAGCACATGTCGGGCACGGCAATCCGCTCCTTCAACACCCAGCTGTCGCCCGGGACGATTGCCCATATTGAAATTCACGCGCTTGATCAAATCGCCTGACGCTGCGCCGGCCTTTCGCAACACCTTACGAAAAACGGGACATGCAATGAAAAAGTTGAACCTCGGGATCGTCGGCACGGGCTTTATTGCAGGAATTCTTGCACCGGCAATCCAGTCGTCGAAAAATGCGCGGCTGACGGCCGTTTCCAGCCGGACCCTGGCGAAAGCAGAAACCTTCGTTGTGGACTATCCGGGCGTGGTTGCCGTCGAAGGCGCGGAACGATTGCTCGCGCGCCCCGATATCGACGCGGTCTATGTCGCGACCCCCACCGCCGCCAAGGAAGGCATCGCGAAAAGTGTCCTTGAGTCCGGCAAGCACGTGCTGATCGAAAAGCCACTGCAATCAATCGAAGTCGCCGAGCGTCTTTCTGCATTGGCTCGCGAGAAAGGGCTGGTGCTGATGGACGCCACCCATTTCGTCCATCATCCGCGCACTGCGGTGATGCGCGAACGATGTGCAGAACTGATCGGCACGCCGCGTTCCCTGCATACGATGTTCTATTTTCCGTTCTCGGACCGCGACAATATCCGCTTTGACCCGGACCATGAGCCGATGGGCGCGGTGGGCGACATGGCGTGGTATTCGATGCGCGCCGTCGTCGAATATCTCGCGCCGGAGAGACTAGAGGATATCAAGGTCTTCACCGAACGCGATTCAGAGTCGGGCGCAGTCATTCGCGCAACAGGCGTCCTGAAGTTCGACGATACAAAAACCGCGACGTTCGATATCGGCTACACCGCTGGCGCAGCGGTGATGGACCTCACGCTGGCAGGAACGTCCGGTATCTTGACGCAGGATGACTTTGTTTTGGACTGGCAAAGCGGCTTCGGCTTCGACAATCCCGATATTGCGACCGGCATCACCCATCGCTCCGGCATGGCGACCAGAAAGGAGTTCGTGTTTATCGAGACGCCAACCCCGATCTCGCAGCACACCCTTATGGTCGAGACTTTCGCGGATCTGGCGCTGAATCCGGATGCGGGCAACCGAGAAAAATGGCTGGAGGCGTCCGCGAAGACGCAAGGTTTCCTCGATGCGGTCTGGCTAAGCGCTCAATTGAGCACGTGAGCCACCACCCGACACTGTCAAGCAGAACACGAAAGAAAATCAATGACTACTCTCTTCGATCGTTACGATTTAGCCGGGCGCATATTGAAAAACCGGCTTGTCATGGCGCCTATGACACGCGCGCGCGCCAAGAACGGTATTGCCGACGCCCAAACGGCCCTTTACTACAGCCAGCGTGCCGGTGCCGGCCTTATCGTGACGGAAGGGACACCAATTTCGCAGGAAGGGCAGGGCTTCGCCTATGTACCGGGCATCTGGTCGGAAGAACAGGTGAAGGGTTGGCGCCTGACGACCGACGCGGTGCATGGGGAAGGAGGAACCATCTTCGCGCAGATCTGGCACGTCGGGCGCATGTCCCACAACTCCTTGCAGCCCGGTGGCAAGGCCCCCGTCAGCGCCACCGCCCAGCCCGCGCGGGACGCAAACAGCATGGCGTTTGCCTTCGATGACCAAGGCGAGCCCGGCTTCATTCAAGCGAGCGTGCCACGGGCGCTGGGGACCGAGGAAGTCAAGCGCGTCGTGAACGACTTCGCAAATGCCGCCACAAATGCGGCGGAGGCCGGTTTCGATGGCGTCGAACTTCACGGTGCCAATGGTTACCTTTTCGAGCAGTTCCTGAATCCCACCGTTAATGACCGCACCGACCGCTATGGGGCGGCGACAATGGAAGACCGCACGCGATTCCTGCTCGAGGTCGTTGATGCAGCAATTGAGCGTATCGGCTCTGCCCGAGTCGGCATTCGTCTGTCGCCCTATGGACAGCTGTTCCAAATGGCGCACTATCCCGAAATTGAAGCCACCTATCTGCACCTCGCGGCGGAGCTGTCGAAACGCAATCTAGCATATGTGCATTTCATGGATCAGGGCAGTCGTGGCTCTTCGCCCATGCCTGTCGGTTTCCTGCAGAGTTTCCGCGCAGCCTATTCGGGAACACTCATCCTGGCTGGCGGGCTTGATCAGACGAAGGCAGAGAGCTTGGTTCGCGATGGCCTCATCAACTTACCAGCTTTCGGTGAGCCGTTTATTGCCAACCCCGATCTCGCCGAACGTTTCCGCCAGGGCTGGCCGCTTGCCCAGGCCGACCGCGACAGCTTTTATGGCGGTACTACGTTGGGATATACCGATTATGCCGCGTATCGCGATCTGGCAGCTTGGCCTAACGCGGCTCCTGCGGCACGCTCGATTTAACCTCGAGCATCGCTTTTGAGCCGAGCCGCAAAACCGGCGCGGCTCGTTCACAGCAAGAAACGTGATGGCCACGATGGAAACGATCCGATAGGCTGCCTAGCTACCGTCGCTTGGACCAAGCCGTCCATATCCAGGCATGAATTTCGGTTGCACTCCTAAATTTCGCATTTGATGAGTGACATTGTGTTAGCATTGGTGGGCGTTGGCGTTGTACACACAGATCGAAGCATATTTTTGTTCCGTCGATCCGCGGATTCCCGGTCTGTTACTGCGCCTTCTTGAGGGGTCCTTCGCTACCAGCATCAGCGATTGCTTCTCTAACTTGCCAAGCGCTACCAATTCCCTAGGGCCACCCCATAGATGCGACCTGCGAGTTACATGCTGTTAGCGGGCATGTTTCATCGTGCCAATAGCAGCCCAAGAGGCGAAATGACGAAAGAGGTGACGGATGGATCGAACGATAGTCAGTCGCGCGGGCGTGGGCGCAACGGCAAGAATCATTCAACGACGGCAGCTGTTATTGCCCGCAGTCATCATTGAGGACCCCACCCTTATCGTTGTACGACACGGAAACAAGCGACTACGATGGGCTGGCAGGGAGTGCTTGGTTGAAGCAGGAACGGCTATAGCTGTTGCAGGCGGACAAACCTTTGACATATTGAACACACCCGATATAGACACCAACCTCTATGAGGCAGAATGGCTAGTCTGCGATCCGGCAATCGTGGCAGGCTTCGCAGATAGGAATGCCGCTGCCACGCCCATCCAGTGTGTGCATGCTCTCTCGACATTCTCTCTTGCCTTCCATGAAGCCTTTCAACACGCACAGAAGGGCGTGTTCGAAGAAGCCCATGTCCCTACCAAAGCAGCGATCGCACGCATCGTCGAAATGCTTGCCTGGCTTGATCAAAGTGGCGGTTACTTTCGTAATCCCGTGAGCAAGTCGATGTCGGACCGGGTAAGGCGAGTGTTCGGCGAAGACTTAAGCGCCAAATGGCTCGCCCCAGCTGTTGCTAAGCACCTGGGTGTTAGCGAGGCGACACTCAGGCGCCGCCTGGCGGTTGAGAACACTTCGTTCAACAGTCTGCTGATTGATGCTCGAATGAACCGTGCGCTGACGCTTCTTCAGGTGACTGATTTGCCGGTAACGCAGATAGCCTTCCAGATAGGATATGAGAGCGCGTCACGGTTCTCGGCGCGCTTTCGCGCGCGTTTCGGCTGTAGCCCCTCAGCTGTGCGCTCGCCCGAATGAGGGTTGACCGTCCGGCACCAGACCACGGCCCGCTGCTGCGCCCAATTCATTTGTCATGGCAGAGCGCTTTGATCGAATTAGCATAGGAATTGATCGGATGAGGTCAGCAACCGCGCGCAGGCTGTATATGGTTTCGGCTTCAGATAAACGAGGTCAATCTATGCCTAAGCTATTTCCAACGCTTGTATCTGTAATTGCAATTTTGGGATCGTCATCGGCGGTGTTTGCGCAAAGCTTTACCCTGTCCAGTCCTGACCTGGAGGGGGGGAAGTTCAAGGACCAACAGCTCCTGAGCGAGCCTTACGGATTTGGTTGCTCTGGTGGCAATGTTTCCCCGCGGCTGACCTGGAGTGGCGCCCCGGAAGGGGCAAAAAGCTTTGTACTGACAATGTATGATAAGGATGCGCCGACCGGCTTGGGCTGGGTGCATTGGGTTGTCGCCAATATACCAGCCGACGTGAACGAGCTCCACAGTGGAATTACCGCCGAGGGCAACCGGCTTCCGGCCGGTGCGTTCCAGACCCGAACGGACTTTGGGAGTGCCGGTTATGGCGGTGCTTGCCCGCCCCAGGGCTCAAGCCACGACTACGTCATCACGCTGACCGCACTGAAGATCGAGAAGCTACCGGACGCGATCACACAGGAGGCGACTCCCGCGCTCGTTGGCTTCTTCACCAGAGCCAATGCGCTTGGTGAAGCCACTCTAACAGTCAATCAGGGTCGGTAAAGCGATCGGACGAACTCGAATTTGCGGAGGACTACCATGATCTCTCCCCGTTCTTTAATGGCTGCTGCGGCAGCTGTGGCGACGTTGCACACTGCTCCCGCAATCGCGCAATCGAGTGGTGCTTGCGTGGCTACGGAAACGATGCGTAGCGGCGCTAACAACTACGTGCCGAACGCTCCCATCATCGAGAACCTCGGTACTGGTTGGACGCTCACTGGTATAGTGCGCGAAGCAGGCACATGCGCGCCGCTTGCCAATGTCCGGGTGCAGGTCTGGTCGGCGACCGATCGCGGGGGCGAACGCGAACCCTCCAACCACGGCTCGGTCCTCACGGATGCCAAGGGTCGCTATACCATGGAGATATCCGAGGTCCGCCCGTCTTTCGGGCAACCCCATGTCCACATCGCGTTCGTCGATCCGAATTATCAGACATTGTTTTTACGTTCGGTTCTCGGCAGCGATGACCGGGAAGGCATGACGGTAGATTTTGTTGTGCAACCGATGGCGAATAGTGATGCGCAGCCGAGCGGCTGACCGTCCGCGAATCGTCATTCGCGCACTGGCCGCCGCGCTCTTAATTTGGTCCTTCACAATTGCCGCGGCCTCGCCGTTGCAAGACGGTCGCTCCCCAAGCTTGGTGGCTGGTGGGTTGGCCGGCGTGCTTGCACTAGGATTGCTCCTCGTGCAGCCGCTTTTGGTCACAGGCTGGCTGGTGTCGAAACCGTCGGGGAGGCAAGTGCATCGTTTCGTTGGAGGGGCACTCATAGTGCTCGCTGTTGCGCATGTGGGAGGACTTTGGCTCTACAGCCCTGAGGATGTAACCGACGCCCTCTTGTTGCGTGCCCCGACACCCTTCTCTTTCTGGGGCGTCATAGGGCTCGGCGGGCTTGTGGTCGGAGCGCTGACCGGGGCCGCACGGAGAAGAGTCCCTGCAGCGCTGTGGACCGCTACACACTTTGTCGTCGCATCGATTGCAACTACTTCGGCTGCAATCCACGCCTGGATGATCGAAGGCGCGATGGGACCGTGGAGCAAGGCTCTGCTCTGCGTTGCGATTGTGGCTTGCCTCATTGCCGCTGCAGCCTCCGTCTTTCGCGTCAGAATCGATCGGTGGCGCCACTTCAAACGCGAACAGGTGCTGGACAAGGGGTGACGCGAGAGCAAGGGATCTCGCACGATAGGCGTCGAGGTACGTTCGCAGGCAGACAAGTTGGTCTATATGAAATGTGAAGCCATAAGAATCATGATGGCTATTACCCTATCATATGATTTGAGCCGGTAGATGGCATTTCATAGTTTCAATCGGAAGCAACCTGGGAACTAGTTTGCTTCCTGATTACCGATTGGACCTCTAGTCCAGCCGGAAGGGACTGCTGATGGAAGCAGCCAAGGTGCGTTTGGCCAGACAAGATAATTGGAGGTGACGGAGGCAACACTTGTTTTGCCTCACGTAACGCCACCACTGGTTTTGTCAATGCCAACGAATGGCGGGAGTTAATACTGGGGGTACCCCGGTATTTCCTTCTTCCACATTATTGAGATTGGTAAGCAAAGATTTTGTTGGGGCGAAAGTTAACGGGTTGTTCACTACCACCACCAGAATAACAGGAGAGTATTTGATGACGATAGACAAATCAGACGTGACATTGATGACCAGAAAAGTCCTGGAGCATCATATGGGAGCGTTCGCTGCGGGCGTGGATGAGATCCTGGCCGACTATACGGATGAATCAGTGGTAATCACGCCGAAGGGCGTCGTTCGCGGCCTTTCGGAGTTGCGCGTATTCTTCCAGGAGTTTATCGACAACGCAACGCCTGCATTTTGGGACGCCTACGTACTCCAAAGCAAGGTTTGTGATGGCGATTACGCGTTCATTACCTGGACCGCGAAACCTTTCCTGACCTTCGCTACCGACACTTTTCTAATCCGCGATGGCAAAATCCTGATGCAGACCTTTGCTTCGTTGGCCGTATAGTCGGATTGGGGTCGGTATTGAATCTCTAATTCACACAACCGACGCTAGGACCAACACCATTTGCGGTTAGACTGCGCTGGGGCCGATGTTGCCGTCGGTCGCAAGGGCAGGTATTCAAAAAGGGCGGCGCCCACGTTCATGTCCATAACGCACTTCATGAGTGAATATCGGCCTGCAACGTGGCGCGGCGCCCCTGGGAGCATCTCTGAAAGAGCATGACAATTTATCAAGCCGAGAGTGTTGTCATGTCCGAATGTCGCTCGTTTCGACCCATTCTGTCTTTATCGATAACTTCAACCCGCAGAGGGCATCGCGACGCCTTTAACGTTCGGTTGTCCTGGCTGTCGTTGTACCACGCCTCAAAAGCACGAACACGATCTTGACCAACATGTTTGTGCGACCTGCCCGGCAGTTCATGAAAGCACGTACTGAGTCAAAAACGATACGGGTGAGCCGCTGCGAACGTCCTGCCAAGCCGGCACGGTGAAGCGCGCCGATATCATTAAGACAGTCGCCATGCTCTGGGACGAAGGACTTGGCAAGATGGCGATGCGGCGCTCGAGACCGATGGACGGCGGCCACAACGCGTCCTTACGACCGTGGAGGGCGCATTTGAATCCAACCAGGGTAACCGCCGCCTGCTGACATGGACGGTCCCGCAAAATGGGCAAGTCGCGCGCCACCTTGCTCTTCGGCGTTTGGCGTAATCATTAATGGAGATCTGAGAATGGCAAAAGTGAGCGTATTGGGCCTCGGGGGCATGGGGTCCAGAATGGCCGCCAACCTCATTAAGGCCGGCTATCTCGTCACCGTATGGAACCGCACTTCTGCTGCAACTGCTGATCTGGTCGCAGCCGGCGCCCGCGCTGCGGAAACGCCAAGGCAGGCTGCAGCCGAAGCTGATTTCGTATTGTCGATGGTTCGAGATAACGAAGCCTCGCGATTCGTGTGGCTCGACCCCGAAATCGGTGCGCTACCAGCCATGGACAAAGACGCTACTGCGATCGAAAGCTCGACGCTGACACCCAACTGGATTCGCGAGCTTGGCGCTGCGTTTACTGCGCGGGGCGTTTCTTTTCTCGAAGCCCCGGTCTCCGGCTCGCGCCCCCAGGCCGAATCAGGCCAGCTCCTGTTCTTTGCAGGAGGAGCGGAAGCCACGCTCGCGCGTACTACGCCGTTGCTTAGGACCATGGGATCTGACATTCGCCATACAGGTGAACTCGGTACGGCGGCGCTCGCCAAACTTACTACCAACGCACTCCTCGGCATCCAGGTGACCGCTCTTGCAGAACTCATCGGGATGCTGCAGCGCTCAGGTGCAGATCCAGGACGCGTTTTGCAGGCCGTCTCCGCCGCTTCGGCATGGAGCCCCGCCGCAAGCTACCTCGCCGGATCGATGCTTTCCGGCAGTTTTGCGCCACAATTCCCAATAGAGCTCATCGAGAAAGACTTCCGCTACATCGTAGGAGCAGCTGGTACCGAAGCGAATGTACCTACCGTTCTTGCAGCTCTGCAGGTCTTCCAATCTGCGATTTCATGCGGATATGGTGATGAGAACATGACCGGCGTCGTGCGTCTGTTCACAGAATGACGGCATGCGGGGGTTAACCGCAGGCCGAGCATTCGCAGGTCCCGGGTTCGCTCATTTTCGGCTCCAACTGCTGCTGTAAAACAAAGTCCTTACGGGGAGCGGTTCTTCCTGGGTGTCATTGCGCGTGTCCCTCGACTGACCGGACATTAATATTCAGTTCACCGTGAAGACCATGACTGACGTTTCCTTTACATCTTAGCTCGGACGCGGCGGAGACAAAGTCGGCCCTTACATCCTCGTCGATTTGGTGACCAACTGGCGCTGACGATCTGCAATTAACACGTTTTCCAAGGTCGATGAGAGGGCTGATAGAAAGGCATCCTTCCGCTTTGTAAGAAAGAAGTGCCCTCCTTCCCAGATGCGGGCCTCCGTCTGTCCCGTTGAAACCTCCGACCAGCCGGCAAGGCTTTCAACGGAAACCAAGCCGTCAGCATCGCCGCCGCTCACGAACAAGGGGATGTTGAGCGGTGTGCGGTTCACGTCAAAGGCATAGGTCTCGAGTAGTTTAAGGTCGTTTCGCAAAACCGGAAGGACGAGAGCGAGGAACTCCGGAGCATCCAGCACTTCTCGCGGTGTACCGTCGAAGCGCTTGAGTTCTTCGATGAGATCCTGGTCGGGCAGCATGTGTTTGTGGCGGCCAATGGGATGGGAAGGTGCCGAGCGACCACTCAGAACCAGAGCGATTGGCGTGGGCAACCCCATTGCCCTAAGGCGGTGGGTCAATTCGTAGGAAATGAGCGCGCCCATGCTGTGCCCGAAAAAGACGAAGGGCGTATCGGACAAGTAGGGTGCGATTGCATCCGAGAGCATTGAAACTAACAATGCCATGTCATCGATCGCCGGCTCCCTCATACGTGTGCTTCGGCCGGGCAATTGCACCGGCCAGATTTCAACGTCATCGAGCAGCATCGTCGCCCAATCGCGATAAAATTCCGCACCGCCACCCGCAAACGGAAGGCAGAAGAGGCGCAGTCGCGCGTTCTCCCGCCGCGTGACATAGCTCAGCCAGGGAGAAGGGGATCGGGCGAAGGGGGACTGGGTTCGGATCATAGGAACTCGTTGGTTTTCGTCGTCGCGACGCGTTTGGAGGGGGAGGAAAGTCTCTCAAGGTCTATCAGCGCTCGGATGTTGCGCGCCAGAAGCTCGTCGTCGACGGGGTGGAACTTGACGTTGTTGGCGGCGAGGCGTGCTCTGGTTTTTTCCGAGCGGATCGGGATGAAGTGTTCGTAATCGCGCCATGCATCGCCGATCAGCGGCAGCGTTTCCTGCCATAGGGGGGAAGCGCGATCGACCGTTGAGGCCACGCGCGCGACCCAGTCGGGGCCGCTCAGGCAATCGATGGAATAGCCGAGATCACGAAGAACGCGGCCAATGTCTCGCCATTTCAGGTCGGCGGCGTTGCAGAGGTGGTGGATGGCACCCCCTGCTGTTTGACCCCATGCCAAGGTAATCATCGCGTCGGCCGCCTGGTCCACCGGCACGAAGTTCACCGGCCGTTCCCCATCGGGAACCGCACCGCTCTGGATCATGAGTTCGACGAGACGCCAGAACATGTCCTGCGGATTGGGTCGGTGATTTACGAGATCGCCGCATACGGTCGTCATGCGCATCACCGACCCCGGAAGTCCTCGCTCGAGTGCGCGCCGCATCATCCGATCGGATACCCAGCGTGCCTGCAGGTAGCCATTGGGCAGCCCCTGCCAGCAATCGATTGGGGAAGCTTCATCTGCCGCAGGACTGTCGGCGCGCGCCGTGCTGTGGTCGATGACGCCGAGACTGCCGACGAAGTGCAAGGGTTTCGTCGTGCCGGAAACGGCGAGTTCGATCATTGTGCGGGTCGACTGCACATTCGAAGGGCGCAGACGGTCATAGGGCGAAACGAAGTTGATGCGGACGCCCGTGTGGAACAACACGTCCGTATCGTGAGCGAGTTCTGCCCAACGTCTGGAACTGAGGCCTAGCTGCGGCGAACCCAGGTCTCCGGCAACGGCGCGCAGCTTTCGGCCGCGTGCTTCCGTCCACAATGCGAAGCTTCGAAGATGGGAGGCGATGCGGTCGAGGGCCTCGGCATCATCTTTTGCCGAGGCGAGGCAGCTGACGAGGGCGCCGGGCTCGTCGAGCAATCGGGCAAGCAGCCAGGCGTTGATGAAGCCCTCGGCGCCGGAAAGAAAGATGCGAGCGCCGGAGGATGGCCATTTGGCCACCTGGCCAGTCGGGATCGCGATGTCTTCGGCAAGCCGGGACTCCTTTTCCAGATCCACTGGCCCATCTGAGTTCAGGGGTGCCGTGGTGCCTGTCTTCAGCGCGTCGACCAGCATTGCCTGACCGCGCGCGTCCGGGTGCTCGAGGGCGGCACGGATCGGGAACGCCACCTCGAATTGCCGTCGGATGTTGAAGCAAAGCTGGGTCATCAGGATCGAGTTGCCACCCGCTTCGAAGAAATCGACGTTCGTGCTGTCGACGGGACGTCCGAGCGTTGTGGTCCACAGTTCGAGCATCTGCCGCTCGGTTTCGGTTGCGGGGGGCACGATGACGCCGTTTTCTGTCCTTGCTGCGAAGGAGGGCGCAGGCAGATTGCGGCGGTCGACCTTTCCTGTCGCTGTCTTCGGCATCGCATCGAGCACGACGATCGCATCGGGAACCATCGACCGGGGTAGGCGACGCACAAGCAGGGTACGCAGCTGCGAAGCGAGTTCCTGGGTTTCGATGTAGGTGCCTTGTTGTCGCGTGACGTAGGCCACCAGGCGCGGGTCGTCGCTCGTGGCCGCAAACGGTGCGACAACAGCCTGGTCGACTGCGTCGTGCGCCTTGAGATGCACCTCGATCTCCCCGGGCTCGATGCGGATGCCGCGGATCTTCAGTTGACTGTCCCTGCGGCCGCGAAACATCAACGCGCCATCGGCCCGCCTTAAGGCCATGTCGCCCGTGCGATAGAGACGGCGCGCCTTGCCATCCGGTCCAGTCCACATGCGGAAAACCTTGGCCGATCCGTCCGGATCGCCGAGATAGCCGGTGGCGAGCCCGGCCCCGGAGATCATCAATTCGCCCACTGCGCCATCGGGCAATGGGCGGGCCTCGGCGTCGAGGATCCAGGCTTCAATGCCGGCAATCGGCCGGCCGATGGTTATCTCGCTTTCGCCGCCCCGCAGTTCATACCAGGTCGCGTCGGCCATCACTTCCGAGGAGCCATAAAAATTCAGAATTCGGGCGTTTGGAAAACGATCTTGCGCGCGTGCGGCGAGTACCGGCGAGAAGGCCTCGCCACTAACCTGGAGGACGCGGACCCCAGGCAGCGTTCCGTCGTTCTGCGCGATCAGAGCCGACAGGACCGTTGGCGTCAACACGAGATGTGTCACATTCCGTTCGGCGACCACGCGCCACAGTTCCACGGGATCGTGTGCCGTATCCGGATCAGGTACAACGGCCGGGTATCCCAAGACGAGCGGCGAGAGAATTTCGCATACGGCATCGACGAAGGCCGGAGATGTTTTCAGGCAGCCCAAGCCACGAGGTCCCGTTGGGACATCGCGTGCCATCCATGCCAATCGGTTGGCGAGGGCCATATGGGGCAGCTGGACACCCTTTGGTCTTCCCGTCGAGCCCGACGTAAAGACGACACAGGCGATGTCTTCAGGCGCCGGTGGTGTGAAAGTTGGCAGCGTTGGGCCCGGCCCAGCCGGTCCGATGGTCGCGCAATCGACAACCGGGTTGGCGCCGGAAAGATCGATCTCGTCCATGGTCCACAGATCGCCGCTGGTGACGATGACGCAGGGACCGTGTTCGGCAAGCGTTTCCAGGATGGCTGCTTGCGGCCGCCTCGGGTCGAGCGCAAGCCATGGGCGGTTGAGACGCAGAGCGGCCAGGATCGAAGCCGCATAGTCGACCCCCGGATGAAGCCAGATGCCAAGTTGTCCGCGACCGGGCAAGGCCGCCTCGACGCGCGTGGCGATGGCGATGGCGCGCTTACTGAGCTCGCCGCGGCTGATTTCGTCGCCGTGTTCGTCGACAAGTGCCGGCGCTTCGCCTGCTTGACTTACCAGCGTGTCGAAACAAGACCAGGGATCGCCGTGGGCAAGTGTCAGGGCAGGGCCGCCACGCGCAACACTCTCCGTTGCCGATCGCGTGGCGTCGAGCCGCAAGGTCGATACTGTCCCATCGGGGGCAGCCACCAGCTGCAGCATAAAGCCGCGAACCTGATGAAGCAGGCAATCGATGGCGTTTTCGTCGAAGCGCACGGGATCATAAGTCAGGGCCAATCGAATGCGCTTTTCTGGATAACCTCCCAGCATCAGCGTATAGTTGTTCTTTTCGTAGGAGCGAACCGGCTCAGTGCAATTGCTTCCGGTCTCGCTGCCTTCCCCGCCACCCGGCTGGTTTTCCCAAACGACCATGGTCGAAAACAGTGGCGTACCCGGTGGAAGACCCGAAAGCGGCTGCATCTCGACCAGAGGAAAGAAATCCTGCCGGCGCGCCGCGGCCTTTGTGCTCTGTACCCCCCGAAGCCAGTCGCGGCAGGAGGCCTCCTCATCAATCTCGACAACATTCGGCAGGACGTTGAGAAACAGGCCAATAGTTCGCTCGACGTCTGGGATTTCAGCCGGGCGCGTCGATACTGTTTCGCCGAACATGACCTGATCCAGCGCGCCGTAGCGGGAAAGCACGAGGGCCCAGGCTGCCGAAAAAACCGTGCTTTCGGTGACGCCGATCTTGCGCGATGCGGCGCGGAAAGCCTGGCTGTCGCTCTCGTCAAACACGAGCGAACGGGATCGGCTTTGTCCTTTCGTAGAACCTGAACCGCCTTCGGTGGCAAGCGGTATCGGGGTGGCAGCACCGACAGTGGAAAGACGCTCCCGCCAGAAGCCTCGGGCACCCTGATGATCCCTTTTGCCGAGCCATTCCAGGTAGGCGCGGACCGACGGTGCCGCGCCAAGGTCGGCATTCCCTCCCGCAAGCGTCGCCTCATAAATTACGTTCAATTCGTTGAGCAGGATCGTGAGTGACCAACCATCGGCGATAGCGTGGTGAAGCGTCAGGGTGATGCGGTGGCGTTCTTCGGCCAGGCGATGGACATGGACCCGAAAGAGGGGTGCCTTGTCGAGCCGAAATCCCCGATCACGGTCCCGTCTCAGCCACTCCTCGACAGCTGTGTTCTGGTCATGCGCGGATAGATGCGCAATGTCGTCGAGCGTCACCGGCGACGACGCCGTTTTGTGTGTGACGAGATAGGCTTTTTGCAGTCCCTCCCAGTGGAAGGAGGAACGCAGCATCGGTTGGCGATCCGTGAGCTTCTGCCAGGCTTTCTGGTAGGCCGGTCCATCCAGGGCGCGATCGACGACAAAGGTGTATTGCTCCAGATAGGCGCTTGGATCCTGTTCACTCAGCGCGTGATAGAGCATTCCCTGCTGCAGGGGCGTTGCGGCAAAGATGTCTTCTACGTTTCTGTTCTGCTGCATCAAGCTCATCCTTCGATCATGTCGAGAAGTCGCTGGAGATCATCGCCTTCGACGTCGAGCTGCGGGTCGAGCGACCGCGTTTCAGGCGGGGACGACGAACTAGCGGTTCGTGCGTCGATGGCGGCGGCAAGCGCTGCGATCGTACGGTTCTCGAAAAGATCGCTTGGCTCGAGGTGGATTTCGACGGTGCGGGCGCGTCTGACGAGATCGAGGATCAGGATCGACTGGCCGCCGAGGCTGAAGAAGTCGTCGTCTCGCCCGACCGGACGCGTATAGAGAACAGCTTCAAAAAGGGCGGTGAGTTCGGTTTCCAGCGCGCCGACGGGCGGCCCGTAATCGGTATCGAGCAAAGGGCGGGGCGCGAAACGTTCCGTTGCCCCCTGGGATGGGGCGTCGAGCTCAGGCTCGAGCGTTTGGGGAGCCGCCGTCACCGCTAGGCGTGGCCCCGCAAAGGCAGCTATGAGAGTGTCGTAGGCCGGCTCCAACCAATGGCGGTCCCTGCGAAACGGATAGAGCGGCAAAGCAATTTTTTCCGTTTGCCGAGGCCCGGCAAGCGCGTTCCAGTCAAGAGTTGCGCCCTGCTGCCACAGCCTGCCGACACCGTTCAGCAGCTTCGCCTCCGGATCCGTGTCCGGCGATCCGCGCCCTGGCAAAAGCTCTGTTACCATCTGTTCCGGACGCGTCGCCCGGACGAAGCCGGAGAGCCCGCCCGCGGCTCCCACCTCGGCCATCACCCAGTCGCCCTCTTTGCAGAGTTGCTCGACCGCCGCACGGAAGCGGACTTTATCACGCAGCTGAGCGACCCAGTAGGCAGGATCGACGGCCTCGGTGTCGGAAAGCCAGCGGCCGGATCGGGTCGATACGATCGGCACTTTCGGAGCGTGAAGCGATACGCCGGCAAAGGCCGCAGCAAGCGGTCCGCAGGCGGCATTCATGTCGGCAGTGTGAAAGGCGTGGGACGTTTCCAGGCGTTTTGCGACAATCTGCTTGTCCACGCAAAGGCGCAGGAATGCGTCGATCGCCGATTCCGGTCCGCCGACGATGCTGTGACGCGGAGAGTTGCCGCAGGCAACTGAAACATTAAGTCCGGCCTTTACAATGATTTCCTCGACCTCTTCGTCCAGGAGGCCGACCAGCGCCATGGCACCGGGAGGGCACAGTGCCATCGCTTCCGCGCGCGCCGAAACCAACCGGACAGCCGTGGCCAAATCAAAGACGCCTGCAAGGCACCCAGCAACGTATTCGCCTATACTATGTCCGATCATCGCCTCCGGTGCGATGCCCCAGTCGATCAACAGCCGGCTGAGGGCGTACTGCGTGGTGAACAGGGCGGGTTGCGCCAAGACGGTGGCGCGGTTGTCGTCGGGTGTTGACGTCCCCCAGAGGAAGGATCGAACGTCGGGTCGGCCGATGGTCTCGAAGGCCCGCACCACGTCTTCAAGATGCTCGTGGTAACCGGGGATGGCGGCCGCGGGCGCTCTTGCCATGCCTGCAAATTGCGAGCCCTGGCCGGGAAACAGGAAGGCGACCTTGCGCTTCTGCCGTGTCACTCCGGTGGCAGCAGCGAGCTGTGTTGCTGCCTCGGTGCCTGTTCTTGCCACCGCGAAATGCCTGTATCGCAGTTCCTTGCGGTCAAAGGTCAGGCTGTCCGCAAGCTGTCCAACATCGGTATCGATGGCCATTTTCGCGATGGCCGCGCAAAGTTCGTCGAGGCTCTGTGGTGCGTCCGCGCTGACAGGAATGAGACGCGACCTGCCAGCGTCTGCTGGCGTTACGATTGGTTTCGCAGCTCCGCTGAGGATGACGTGGGCGTTGGTTCCGCCAAACCCGAACGAACTGACCCCGGCAAGTCGATTTTCGACAAGGACGTCCCAGTCCTCCGCCATGTGATTGATCCGGAACGGCGTGGTCTCGAGACCGAGCGCTGGGTTGGGGGAAGAGAAGGTCGCCATGGCCGGTATCCGGCCCCTGGAAACGACGAGCGCCGCCTTGATTAGACCGGCGAGCCCCGCAACTGTGTCGAGATGGCCGATATTGCTTTTGATGGAGCCGATTGTGCACCGGCCACGCCTTAGCTCGACGGATTGATCGGAGGCGTCGCGCATGACCTGCCGAAGCGCCGAGATTTCGACGGGATCGCCGATCGGCGTGCCCGTCCCGTGGCATTCGATGAAGCCGATCTCGGCGGGATCGACGCCTGCGACTCCGAGCGCCTCGGTGATCACCCTGACCTGGCCGTCGATTGCTGGTGCCGTAAAACCGAGCCGCGTCGCACCGTCATTGTTGATGGCGCTGCCGCGAATGATCGCGACGATCGGGTCGCCATCGGAAAGTGCGTCGTCATAGCGCCGCAGAAGCACGGCTGCAGCGCCTGCTCCGAACAGCGTCCCGCTGCTCTTTCCATCGAACGGGCGGCAACGGCCATCGCGCGCTCTGATCCCGGCCGCGGCGTGGAGATAGCCGATTTCGCTCGGCAGCGGCAGAGAGCAAGCGGCGACAAGTGCCGCGTCGGATTCTTGCGTCAGCAAGGACTGGCAGGCGAGATGCACTGCGACGAGAGAGGACGAGCACGCCGTCTGTACCGCCAACGCCGGCCCCTGCAGGCCAAGGCGATAGGCAATGCGGGTCGCGGCGTAGTCCTTGTCGGTGCCGATTGTCGCATCCAGCATGTCCGCATCGCCCGAAATTACGTGTGGCATCACGTGTCCGACCAAATAGCTGCTTGCGCTGGTGCTGGCGAAGACGGCGGTTCTCTGGCCATCCCGGTCGCCGGGAACGCGCCCCGCCGCTTCGAAGGCGTGCCAGGCGCACTCCAAGAGCAGGCGCTGCTGCGGTTCCATGAACGAGGCTTCGCGCGGCGAGTAGCCGAAGAAGGCCGCGTCAAAGTACTCATATCCGTCGAGCGGGAGCGCGACAGGTACATAGGCCGGGTCCCGATAAATGCCGCGATGGATTGACCGCGCGAGCTCGCCCTCTGGCACCACCCGATAGGCATCTCTGCCCTCGCACAGCATTTGCCAAAGCTCTTCGACGTTCCGCGCGCCGGGGAACCGTCCGGCCATGCCGACGACGGCGATATCGCCGGAGGTATCTCTTGTGTCGTTCATGCTTGACCGTCCCTCAAGTCCGTCGCGCGCGGCGTCGCAGGGCCTGGCGGCGCGCATCGGCGCGCAAACCGGCTGTTGCAGCATTGTCCGAGTTGGACGCCGAACGGTCGAGATGCGCGGCGAGCGTCTCGATCGTCGGATACTGGAACAGGTCTGTCAGAGGAAATTGAAAGCCGATGCTTGCCAGTAACCGCTGATGTAGCTGCGCCAGCAGCAGCGAGTTTCCGCCGAGATCGAAGAAGCTGTCATTGACGCCGATCCCCTTGACGCCAAGCACCTCCTCCCAGAACGCCCGTAGCCGTGATTGGAGTGGGCTCGATGGCTGCGTCACAGGTCTTGCTGTTTCTGTGACCCGATCCGGCGGCGGGGGCAGGCGACGTCGATCGACTTTTCCGGTCGCTGTCATTGGCAGCGCATCGTGAACCAGGATGAATTCCGGCAGAACGCTTTGGGAGAAAAAACGGGCCAGATGAGCGCGAAGGGTCGCGGCATCGAGTGCCGCATGCGGATCGCGCCGCACATGGGCAACGAGCCGAGACGCGTTGTCACCTTTGGCATGAAGCACTAGGGCCGCGTCGGCGACACCTGGATACTCGCGAAGCCGTGTCTCGACCTCTCCCGCTTCAATACGAATTCCGCGGATCTTAATCTGCGTGTCTCGCCGCCCGAGGCAGACAAGCATGCCGTCAGCCCGGCGGGTGGCGATGTCACCGGTCGCATAGAGACGCAGGCTGCGGCCGTCAGGTGCCTGCCAGGTACGGTACGCCTCGGCCGTCAGATCCGGCTGCCGTCGGTAGCCGCTGGCAAGGTTGGCCCCCGCAACGTGGATCTGGCCCGGTATTCCCGGTGCGACCGGATCACTGTTTTCGTCGAGAAGCCAGATCTCGGTGCCGGGCAGCGGCCGGCCGATCGGCACAAAGGCGTAGGCCCCGTCCAGATCGTCCGCAAGGATGCGGTGCGAGGCAGCATCCGAACTGACTTCGGTCGAACCGTAGTAGTTGACGAGATGGGCATCGGCAGGCAACGCCGCGAGGATCCGTTTTGCAAGGTCAACGCGGATGTTCTCTCCGCCGAGGATGAGTGTGCGCAGCGGCAAGCTGTCGATGCCGGGCGTCGTCAGGATTGCATCGGCGAGCGAAGGTGTCAGCATCAGGCGCGTGATGTTCATGCGCCGGATCAGCGCAACAAGGTCGTGAGGGCTGCGTGCGGTGTCTGGATGCGGCACCACAAGGGAGAGCCCTGCCGCAAGCGAATCCAACAACTCACCAACAGCGTCAACGAACGCCGGCGACGTCTTCAGGCAACCGAGATCGTCGTGCGACATGGGCCCGGTGCCAAGCGCCCATGGTAGACGGTTCATGAATCCGCGGTAGGTAACCTCCACCGCTTTCGGGCGTCCGGAGGAACCGGAGGTAAACTGGATAAAGGCGCAGTCATCATCGTCCGGCACACGGTAAGCGGCAACGACTGGAGCACCCGAAGGCAAATCCTCGACAAAGAACGTGGGGCCGTCCCAGAGCGTCTGTTCCCAGAGGTTATGGGAAGTGACGAGGCAGCCAGGCGCGGCGCTTTCAAGCATCTCGCCGACGGCTTCACCGGGACGGCGGGGGTCGATCGGCATCCAGGGACGCGAGAGCCGCAGTGCCGCGAGGATCGTCGCGATGTAGCCGAGATCAGGTTGCAAGCGGACTGCGACGGGCTCGTTAGCCGGCGCGTGTGCGGCGATAACGCCCGCCAGGCGTTCTGCCTCTGTCATCAACTCTTGCCACGACAGCTTTCGTCCATCTTCGAAGAAAAGGACTGGCTTGTTCGGTTGCTGTTCCGCCTGCTTGACGATTTCGAGCCAGAGGTCGCGGCGTGGCTTAGGCGCTGCCCCTGGAACATGGGCCCAACGCCTGACCGCTTCGGCGCTGGCGAGCGGCAACCGGGCGATCGGCGTCTCGGGGTCCTTCAATCCCGCGACTAGGACGTGCCGAAAGGCGTCGAGGAGCCGTTGAACGGTTTCTTTTGTGAAGAGGTCCTCGGCAAAGAGCGTGCAGACGCAGATGCCTTCGGGTTCCGGCCAAGCAAGAACCTCAAGGTCCATATGGGTGGCGTCCTGTTCGATCGGAACCGCCCGTAGCGTGAGTGGTCCGGCACTGCCATCTTCGAGCGGTGGCGCCTGATAGGTGAAGGAAACCTGGTAAATCGGATTGCGGCCGAGGTCGCGTGCTCCGCCGATGCGTTCCACCAGTTGCTGGAATGGATAGTCCTGGTGAGCGATGGCTTCGAGCACTTCCGAGCGGGCCTGCTCGACCATCGATCGGAAGCTTCGACTGTTCTTGAGATCGGTTCTGAGGATCAGATTGTTGATGAAGAAGCCGATCATCTCCTGCGTTGAAGGATGGGTGCGTCCGGCAACGGAGCTGCCAATCAGGAAGCGATCCATGCCCGCATAGCGGCCCATCGCGATCTGGAAGGCGGCAAGCATAACCATGAAAGGCGTGGCAGCGTGTTTTCGTGCTAGCTCTTCAACGGCGCTTCGCGTCGCCGTGTCCAAATGAAAGAGCGCCGTCTTGCCGCGGAAGGATTGCACCGGTGGGCGTGACCGATCGGTCGGCAATTGCAGAGGCGGTACGTCCTCGATGCGTGCCCGCCAGAACTCAATTTCCTGGTCGAGCTTCTCGCCGGAGAACGCTTCGCGCTGCCACAAGGCAAAATCCGCATAGCGCTCGACATTTGCCGCCGATGACAGCGTGCCGTCGCCGATGGTGGCAAGATAATGCGCCACCAGCTGGCGATTGAAGATGCTGGCCGACCAGCCGTCGAAGACGATGTGGTGGAAGCCGTAGACGAGGAAATGCTTGCCATCCTCGACGGTGAGGATCCGGGCGCGCAGAAGCGGTCCGGTCGAAAGATCGAACGGCTCGGAGACCTCGCGCCGGATGTCGTCTGCGACCGCAAGCTTCCGGGCTTCCGGCTCAAGCTGCCTGAAATCGATCTGCGGTACCGCGATTTCGAGTGTTTCAATCACCTGCTGGCGCGACGGTCTATCGTGGGGAAAAACGCTGCGCAGCGGTTCATGGCGCTGAACGATGGCATTTAAAGCGCGCTTGAGCGCGGAGGCATCAAGCGGACCGCTGATCTCCAGGCAGAAGGGAAGGTTGTAGAATGGATTGGACGGCGCAAGGCGATCCAGGAACCAAAGGCGTTCCTGCGCCCAGGAGAGTTCCGGGTTTGCCGGGTCCGCGCTTGGGAACTGGTCGGCCTGAGGGTCCGGGGCCGAGGTGGCGGGACCCTTGCGCACGAGGTCGGCGAGTGCCTCGACTGAAAGCGTGGAGATGGCATTGATATTCATCCGAGGCTTTCCTCAATCGTGGGGGGCGTGGCCGTGCGGGCGGCGATGAGCTCCAAGAGGCCGGCGGCAAACTCTCCGACGGTCGCATGGGTGAAAACCAGCGCCAGCGGTGGCCGAAGACCGAGTGTTTCCTCGATCTTCAGCAGGATCCGCATGGCGTTGAGGGAGTCACCGCCAAGTTCGAAATAGTTAGCGTCGGTGGTGGCAACCGGCTGCTGGAGCACTTCCTGCCACAGAGCCGCAACGAAACTTTCCAGCGGCGTTTGCGGCACGCCTCCGGCCGCCCCCGGCTCCACCTGCAAGTCGACCGTCCCGAGCACGCGACGATCGACTTTGCCGTTGGCGTTCAACGGGTAGAGGTCCACCAACTGGAAGGCCCTTGGGACCAACGGGGGCGGCAGGCGCTTGCCGCACCAGGCACGCAACTCCATCTCGGAGGGCGGGACGCCATTCGTGCGGTAGAAGGCGACGATCTTCGCCGCGCTCTCTTTGTCGCCATGCGATACGACCACCGCATCCTGAATACCCGGGCAGGCGTTGATTGCGGCCTCGATCTCGAGCGCGTCGGCGCGATATCCACCAATATTGAGCTGGAAGTCGCTGCGTCCCAGGAATTCGATCGAACCATCCGGCCGATAGCAACCGCGGTCACCGGTGCGGTAGAGCCGTTCGCCTGTCGTCGGGTGGATGACGAACTTTTCCGCCGTCAGGACGGGATCGTCGAAGTAGCCCGGCGAAACGCAAACGCCCGAGCAATACATTTCGCCAGGCATCCATTCCGGGCAATCGCGCAGCGCTTCGTCGAGGATATGATAGTGGCTGTTGCCGATCGGCTTTCCATAAGGAATGCTCGGGCAATCTTCCGGCCGGTCGAAGGCATCGTGAGTGATGTTCCAGAGCGTAGTCTCGGTCGGACCGCCGGCGCTTGTCACCCGGATCGTCGGTTGAAATGCCCGCAGCCGTGCCGGCAAGTCGACGGGTAACCAGTCGCCGCCAAGGATTACCTGGCGGAAACCTTCGGGCAGCCGCATCGATTGTCGTTCTGCCTCGGTTGCCAGGAGCTCCATGAAGCGTGGCACGCTGTTCCAGAGGGTGACGCCGTAACGGTGGATGAGATCCAGCCAATGGCCGGGATCGACATCGCGTCTGGCGTCCGGGAAAACGACCGCGCCACCCACGCCTAGCGGCCCGAAGATGTCGAACATGGCCATGTCGTGGTGGAGCCCGGTGATGGCGATGAAGCGGTCCCTCGACGAAAGGTCGAAATGGCGCTCGCTGAATTGCAGTGCGTTGGCGATGCCGCGCATCGAGATCATCACGCCCTTGGGCTGACCCGTCGTACCCGAGGTGAAAATGATGGAAAGGATGGCATCTCCGTCGAAGGCCGGCGCGGCGGGAATTGCTCGAGCCAATCCGGCCGGCTTTTCCGCGAGCCCGATCACGGCGATCTCGTCTCCGGGAGCCACGTCGCGATCGGCAATCAGCGCTACGGGCTTGGCGATCGATAATATGCGCGCTACGCGTTCGGCCGGATTGGCTGGATCAAGCGGCACATAGGCGCAACCAAGCATTTGGGTTGCCATGATTGCGGCAGGCTGCCGCCATCCTTTGGCTAACAGTATGGCAACACGGTCGCCAGCCTTTGCGCCCGCTGCCGTCAGTTGGGCGGCGATACCCGCGGCTTCCAAGGCGAGCCCGCCATATGTTAGCTCTGCTCCGGCCGCATCGACAACGGCGACGGCGTCGGGAGTGCGTGCCGCATGGCCAAGAAACCGGGAGAGGGGTGTCTTCTCCTCAGAGGCAAACACGGTGGCATTTACGGCGGTTCGGCGCGTGAGTTGCTCGGCCGGCAACTCGAGCGGCGCTGGCGAGGACCAGGTGTCACTGTCGGTTGCCAGTCGCTTCAGAAGCGACGAGAAACTCTCGAACATGGAACGCACCAATCCCGGCGGGAACAGGGATTCGATGACGTCCCAATTAAACATCAACGCATCGCCGTACTCGCCATACTGGCAGTCGATCCAGACTTGCGGCGTACGGCTTACGAGTTGAACGATTTCGCCAAGAAAGCCCAGACGATGGGTGATGTCGCCGGAATCGCCTGGCCGGCGTTCAGGCAGCGTAGTAAAAACGATCGGCATCGCGCCCGCCTCCATGCCGCCGCGATGGCGCGCATATTCGCGTAGCTGCCGCACGCCCGAGACGCTCTGGTGCTCGAGGTCCTGCCACATCTGCTGCTGAATGGCGCGCGCGCGACCCTCGAAGGATTGGCCACCGTCGCCACGCACCTCGAGCAGGCTGAAGGAGGCGAATTCGCCAATGATCTGGTCAATGTCCTTGTGCCAATCGAGACGATTGAACCGGGGAACGTTGACCGTGAAATCGTTAGTGCCGCTCCAACGTCCAAGGACTTCTGCGTAGGCGGCAAGGACGACGCAAGCCAGCGTCAGCCCGCGACCAGATGCGTGGGCACGCAATGATCTGATCTGATCGGCATCAAGACGATCGTCGAGCCGGACAAACGTTTGCAGGCCCCCGGCGCGCGAAATCCGTCGGATTGGCAGAGGTGGCGGTGGCGGCAGGTGGCGCAACCGTTCCTGCCACCATCCGAAAGATTTCTGCCATTCCGGACCGTTTTCGAAGCGTTCTACCGCCAGCATATAGTCGCGGAACGACAGGTCGGTTTCCGGCATCGCGCGATCTGGGTCTTCGTAAAAGGCTGCCAGTTCATCGAACATGATCTGGATGCTGCGGCCATCCGTGCACCAGATGTCGAGTTTCATGTGCAAATGCCCGACACCGTCGGCAGCAAGCTTCGTGAAGGAAAGATGCGAGTGCGGCCAGGACGTGAGGTCCGCACTTTCCTTCTGGAGACGGTTGCGCTTTTCCTCAAGGAGCCGATCCTGTTCCACTTCGGTTGCCCGTGACAAATCCTCCATCGCGATCGTCTGACGGGGCACGGTCGCAAGGACGCGCTGTTTGCCGTCGTCGGTAACGACCGCACGCAGCATGTCATGGCGCTCGATCAACCGGTTCCAGGCGGCTTCCAACTTTGCGAGATCGAGATCGCCTGTCCGGAATTCGAGATAGAACTGAATAGCGCCTGCGTCCTCGAGCGCGTTGTCGCGCCCGACCCAATAGGCATATTGCATGTCCGAAAGGGGAAAGGGCTCGTGACGGGCAGCCGGATCAGCGACAACAGGGGAGCGGCGGTCGCGCCGGGCGGCCAGACGTTCGGCGATACTGTCTCGGGAGCTGCGGGTGAGATGAGGAGCGTTCATGATCGCTTTCGGGTCCGTGTTGTGTCAGGCGGTTTCAAGCAAAAGTTCGGCATTCAGCATCTGCTCGATGACGTCGGCGAGGCCACGCACCGTTCGCGCTTCGAGGAAGCTCGTCAGGGGCGGGCGAATGCCAAGCGCCATCTCAATGTCGGCGAGAATGCTCAAGGCGACGATCGAGCTGCCGCCAAGCGCAAAGAAATCGCTGTCGGCCGCAACCGAGGTGCCGATCCGTTCGCTCCAGATCGCCCTCAATTCACGCAGAAGGGCATCTTCCTCAGGGGGCTCGCCGTCTTGTCGAGATGAGGCGAGGTCCGCCAGCGACTGAACCGCGGGAAAGGGAGTGGAAGCGGGTTCGCGCTTGACCGGATCGATCCAGAAGCGTGTCTCGGCGAACGGGTACTTGGGCAGGTCGGCCCACCCGCCGGCGGAGCTCGATTGAGCCGCATGCCCGGCGACAAACAGTCGGCCACGTGCGCTCTCGAAAGCCAAAGCCGGGTTGGTTTCGCCGTCCGCGGTTAATATGACGGCCGCGTCGACCGATTTGGCTGTCAGCGTCGCGCGGGCGGCCGCCGCATAGAGCGGCTCCGCAGACAGTTCCAGGAAGGTGGTGATGCCTTGGGAGGCAAGTGCCAGGATAGCGTCGCGGAACCGCACAGGCTGAACGATCTGATCGCACCAATAGGCTGCCGTCGCCATCTCGGAGCCGTCCTCGTGGGTCGCCTTCATGCCCGAAATGATCGGTAGGGTCGGTGCGCGGAAAGGAATTCGGGCAACCGCTGAGGACATCGCGTCCGCCGCGCGCCGCATGAAGGGTGAATGATAGGCATAGGCGACAGGCAGTCGCTTGGCCTTGATACCGCCGTCCTTGCAGGCGGCGGCGAGCCGGTTGACCGAGGCGAGGTCGCCGGAAATAACGCACTGGCTGTCACCGTTGATCACCGAAACGACCAGCACTCCGTCGAGACGATGCTGATCGGCAAGTGCGCGTGCCTTTTCCTCGTCGGTGGTCACGGCAAGCATTGCACCGGATTCGGCATAGGTTTGCATCGCCGAGCCACGTGCCCAGGCAAGGTCGAGCGCGGAACTCAGGTCGAATACTCCGGCGATATGAGCGGCGGCAATTTCACCGAGACTGTGACCGACGACAATATCCGCCTGAACGCCGAGAGACTGCCACCCTCGTGCGATGGCGATACCATGCAGCACGATTGCTGTTTGCAGGACCGCCGCTTCCGCACCGACCAGAATGGCTTGGTCGAATAGTGTCCGCCGCACCGGTTCTCCTCGCTCGCCGAGCAAGGCGAGGCCTTCGTTGAGGGTATCGGAGAACGCAGGAACATGCGCGGCGAGCGATGAAAGATTGCCGAAACTCTCGATACCGTGACCGCCGAAGATGAATGCGAGGCGAGGGGCATCCGTGATTTTCGCCGATGGCAGGAGTTGGCTTGCCAGCGCGCGGCGCAAAGAGACAGCATCACTTCCGCTCGCCGCAAGCCGCCAGGGCAGATGAGCCCGTCCGGCAAGCGCAGTATGGCAGACCGAAGCCAGCTGGTCTTGATGAAGACCATTCAGTTTGCCGACGTAACGGGTGCGAAGACGGTCGAGCGCGTCGCGCGAGCGCGCGGAAAGCACTAGGGTCTGCGGACCTTGCGCGCGTGCGGCAATGGGTGCTGTGGCCGGCGCCTCTTCCAATACGATGTGGCAATTGGTTCCGCCGAAACCAAGCGAACTCACGGCTGCGCGGCGCTTTGAACCTGCCCTTTGCCATTCGATCGCCTGGTCCGCAATCCGGAAACCGCGTCCTTCGAGGCGTATATGCGGATTCAGCCTATCGAAATTGGCGTTGGCGGGGATGAAACCACGTTCGACAGCGAGTGCAGCTTTGATCAATCCGACCGCGCCCGCCGCCTCGGCCGTGTGTCCGACATTGCCCTTGACGGCGCCGATCGTGCAGGGATCTTCCCGCTCGATGCCGCCATAGATCCTGTCGAGAGCCGTGAATTCAATGGGATCGCCAAGGTGTGTCCCCGTCCCATGCGCTTCAATGTAGTCGATATCGGCCGGATGGAGGCCCGACATGGCGAGGGCGGAAGCGATGACCTCTGCCTGGCCGTCGGCGCTCGGGGCGCTGTAGCTCACCTTGCGATTGCCGTCATTGTTCATGGCGAAGCCGCGAATGACCGCAACGATACGATCTCCGTCGGCGACGGCGTCGTCCAGCCGCCGCAGCAGAAGTCCCGCTACTCCGTCTGCAAAGATGGTCCCGTCGGCCGAAGCGTCGAAGGGCCTGCACGCACCGCCATTAGCGAGGATGCTGTCCGTCTCGGCAATGTAGCCGCGGTTCTGCGGAACCGTAATCGCACCGGCGATGGCAAGTGCCGTATCGCAGCCGTAGTCGAGCAGATGCTGGCAGGCGATGGCCACGCTGGAAAGGCCGCTGGAGCAAGCTGTCTGCACGTTCATGGCCGGCCCGGTCAGGCCAAGCTTGTAGGCGATCCAGGTAGCAACGTAGTCTTGGCCATTCATGGTAACGCAGAGCGTCTCGATGTTGGTGCCGCCACGTTCCAGTTCATGCACCAGATTGCGCAGCAGATAACTGCTGATCTTCATGCTGGCGAAGACGCCAGTGTTGGTGCCGTTCCTGAACGGGTCCTTGCCCGCATCCTCGAAAACATGCCAGGCGGTCTCGAGCATTGCGCGCAGCTGCGGATCCATGAAGGAGGCTTCGCGCGGCGTGAAGCCGAAGAAGGCGGCATCGAACCGGCTGACATCGTCCATGTGGCCGCCGACGGGCACGAAACCCGGGCCCTCGATCTCCTCGTCGCTACGGCCGTTTTCCTTCAGCGTGTCACGGTCGAGCGTCCTGAGGGTCGAACCGCCCTCACGAAGCAATTTCCAGAAGGCTTCGATGTCGTCGGCCCCCGGAAACCTACCGGCCATGCCGACAATGGCGATGGCCTGATCAGCAGCGGCTGGATCAGTGGTCATGCCGTGCGTGGGATTGTGAAGCATGTCGTCCTCGTATGATTGCAATCAAGCGCGTGGTGCAGGCTTGCGGTCGCGCCGCGCGACCTGTCGACGTTTCTGGCGACGCCGGGCCTCGTCCAGCAAGGAATTCCCCCGCACGGGGGCTGTGTTGGAACGGGCGTCGAGGAACGCTGCGAGCGCATTGGGTGTAGGGTGCACGAAGATGTCGATCAGGCCGACGGTTTCAAATCCGTTGGCAACAAGGCGCGCGTGAACCTTCGTCGCTGCGATCGAGGTGCCGCCGGCATCGAAGAAATTGAGGTCTGGATGGAAGGGCCGGTCGCTGCCGAGCACATCCTGCCAGACCTCGATGATGATGCCGACCAACTGGCCGGCATTGTCCGTCCGCGCGGCCGGCCGGTTGACCACGGCAATGGGGAAAACATGTCCGGGAGCTAGTTCATCGAGAACAGCAAGGCAAGCGCTGCGAGCCGTTTCGCTCTCGACGGAGATTTCCTCGATACCGCTTGCCGGAGCGAAGGCGAAATCCGCCCAGGCCGCGGACCCACTGTCTATTCCGAGCGTCGTAACGGCCGAGATCTCGGTCGAAGCGAGGGCGATGGCGATGCCCGCCGCTCCCTGAAGAGGTGAAAGCGCATGTAGCCCTTGTCGGCGCAAGTAGCTGCTGAACCCCTGGGGTTGTTCTTCGGTGAGCCACGGCGCGCTAACGAGGCAAACCTGCCGCACGTTTAGGTATGCTTGTGTCAAACGGGTAGCCATACCTGTAAGTGCTGCCTCCCCCGCCAAACGCGCCAGGTGGTCGTGCGTACCGATGTAGGCAAAGGCCGATGAAAACGTGACCAGTGTACCGCCGCCATGGGAGTCGAGGCTTCGGGTGAGATTGGCGGTACCATCGATGCGCGCGCCGAGGAATGCTTCGATCGTCGCTTCATCGATCGAAGCGATCGGAGAGCGACCGGTTTCGCCGGCAAAATGGAGAACGAACGCGGGTGATTGCCCGAATTTCTCCTGCGCAAACTCGAAGGCTCGCACCACCGCGGCGGGATCGCGAATGTCTGCTTGGACATAGGCAATACGACCGTCGGCGTGCTCGGACACCTCGGCGAGGTCCCGGGCAATCTGAGCGGACGCGCGGCGCCCGGCGAGGAGCACGCGGCAACCACCAACAACGGCAAGGCGGCGCGCCAGATGCCGTCCGATGCGCCCGAGACCGCCGGTGATGAGAACCACGTCACCGGCTGAGAGAGATGAAAAGTGTTTGGCATCGCCACGGCCGATCGGTGGCCCGAGACGCAGAGCGCGCCAGCTGTCCTGCCTGAAGGCCAAGGCTCTCGCAGGAAGTCGCGCCCTTATCCAGGGGACGATGACCGCCGCTCGGCTTTCGGTGTCGATATCCACGAGACGGGTCGTCAGGCCCGGGCTCTCGGCATGAAGGGCGCTGATGGCGCCAAAAACGACGTCGCCTGCCGGCAGACGGGTCGCACGATCGTCGACGAGGGTCATGCCCTGACGGGTTACGACAATCAGTTCTGCTCGCGAGACGCCTTGCCGTACTAACTCGACGCAGAGCGTGGCGACACCGGCGACGGCAGCATGGAGTGCGGCGGCATCGTCCGGTCGGATCGCCAGAGGGCGAGCGTCGATAATGGTAAGATCATCTCGAGTCGTGGGAAGCTCGAGGTTCTCCGCCTGTGTCTCGATCACCTGCGCACCGTCTTTGCAAAGCAGGGCTGCGACTTCGCCTAGCTCGTCGCCGAGAAGAACGAAAGAGCGTTGCGAGAGCCGGAATTCGCCACCCGTCGGGAGTATCGACTCCCAATACGGCTGCCGCACATCGGCCAAGACATGCCTTTCGCCTTGCAGCAGAACGTCGTTGGCTCGCACTTCGGCCGCGAAATCCCCCCTCTCGAAACGCTTTCGAAGCAGACTGCGCTGAAGCTTGCCTATTCCGGTCTTCGGAATGTCGGCGCGTGCGACAAGCAGGACATGGGCGGGTCTGACGCCGCAGAACCCCGAGACCGTTCCGGCAATCTGCCTGATCAGTTCGGCTCGTTCTTCGTCCGCCAAATCCTCATCCACCGGTACCGCGAAGACGATCAGTTCTTCGCGCTCGCTGAGAACATTGCGCGTAGCAACGGCGACGATGTGGTTCGGCAGAACGCCCTCCAGCCGTTCGATTTGCCCTTCGATTTCGACCTGCGGAATGTTCTGACCGTTGACGATCAGCATTTCCTTCTCGCGCCCGCATATGATGGTGCGCCCATCATGCATCTCGGCAAGGTCGCCTGTCGTCATCCAACCGTCTTCGGTGTGGCAAAGCTCCTGGTTTTTCGAATAGCCCGAAAACACCGAAACCCCGCGTGCCTGAAGGCGTCCCGTCATCGTCTCCGGTAGCGTGTTTCCCGCCGCATCGACGATCCGGAACGCGTTGCCGCCAAGCGGTCTTCCGTTGTCCAGGATACCGCCCTTCACCGCGTGGCTTTCACCATCGTCCCAAGGGGCGGAAAGCGTCATGAAGGACGTCGTCTCCGACATGCCCCAGGCGGTCCGAAAAATGTTGTCAGAGACGCCGTGGCATTCAAGCGCGTGCTTGAGTTTGACGAATGTTTCCCGGCGAACGCTCTCTCCGCCCGATATCAGCGCTTTCAGCCGCGTGAGATCGGTCGGTTCGTTTGCGGCGGCGGCCCCGGCAAGCAATTGCCAGAGAAAGTCCGGTGCCCAGGAGTGCGTGATGCGCTCGCGCGCGAGCCATTCAACCAGCAGCGATGGTTCCGCAAGTACAGGGTCGAGCGGAGCAACGACCAGATCGGCGCCGGACCAGATTGCTGCCCCGCAAAAACCGACGAGCGAACCGGCATGGTCGAGTGCCATGATGCTCAAAAGAGCGTCGCCTGACGCGAGGTGGAGACTCTTCCGCAGGTTCAGAGGCGTGGAGACTAGGTTGGCGGCGCTGAGCGGAACGCCCTTCGGCAGGCCGGTGCTGCCGGACGTAAAGGTGATCATCGCCGCCTGCGCGGCCGGCCACTGATAAGCCGGGGAAGCGAAGGCATGGCCTTCAGCTGCCACCGGCAAATGCGGAGAGGGGAGATCGGCGCCGAACAGGACGGCGCGGATACCATCATGGTCGGGCAAGTCGGCCAGAACCGCCGGCGCGTCGAGAAGGCTGAACATATGGCGAAAACGCCTGGCTATAGGGTCCTCCTCGGACCATTGGCGCGGCGGTCGAAGCGGGATCGCGGTCACGCCAGCATGCAGGCATGCCCAGAAGGCGACAACAAAGTCTTCGGCGTCACGGAGGCAAAGGATCAAGCTTTGTCCCGGCCCGAAGCCTTCCGCGCGCAATGCCGCGGAGCGTTGCACGACCCTGTCTCGAAACTGGCTGTAGGCAATGTGTTTTGTGCCGGTCGTTGAAAGAAAACGAATACCTCCTTTCGTCCGCCCTGCCCTTTCGAGGACGTCAACGATTGCGATCGTTTCCTCCGTGGGGGGTACAGCATCACCGTCAATATAGGAGGCCGGCCGGTCGATCACGTCCGTTCCAACCGCAAGACGGTCAAGCGTCACCGCCTCGTACAACTCCCCGAGCAATGGACTAGGGGTGGTGACGTCGTCGATGTGACGCAGCGCAGGAGCGGTTCTTATCCGCCTCAGGGTGGGAAGTGCTTGGCAATGACCCGTAAGAGCCCCGACGATACGAGTGGAAATGGGAGCGATCGCCTCAAGCGACCGGGTGTCGACACTCCCGCATGGCGTACGCGGGATGGCGTTGACAAGGATGACGTCCAGCTTGTCGAGGGCTCCGCCCAATTGCTTGGCCAGGCGTTCGACCAATTCGGGGCTTCCGCCGGTATCACGCGCTACGACAAAGAGCCGGTCGCCCAGCAGCGCCGCGTCGACAACATTGTATACACTTTTTGCGAGCGCTTCGATCTCGCCGAGCGAAGAGGAAAAATCAAGTTTCGTCACATCGCCTTCGCAGAAATCGGATTGGATGATTACGCGGTTCATGAACGCTCCTCACGCCACAGACGTCATCAATCTGTGATCAATTTATACGAGCATTGTCAGCGATCGCGTCGGCGGAATTTTTAGGTCGCCGGCGGATTGTTTTTTTGGAAAGCGCAATACAATCAATGGGTAAGTTGCGCGATTTCCAACTTGCAGACGATTCCTATAGAAAACATGATTCGAAGAGTCAAGAATAAACGTTTCGCCGTTTGCTACTTTTGAGGGCTTCTAAAGTGTGACTTTTTGCACCGCAAAAAAGTTCAGCCGTTACCGCGAAATATTTGTTGACTCTTATAGTCATGTTTCTTAATTCACCGTTTGATTAAACGTCGACGGAGAGTTTTCTATGCTACAGGTTGTAAGGGCAAAGATGCATGGCATTCGGGTAACCGGATCCGATCTCGACTATCACGGCTCAATCACCTTGGACCCCGATCAATGCGAACAGGCGGGGATCCGACCTCTGGAATTCGTCGATCTCTTCAACAAGAGCAACGGCGCGCGTTGGTACACCTACGTGATTTATGGCGATCCGGGGTCGCGTTGCTGCGTCCTCAATGGACCGTCTGCCCGCAATTGCCAGAAGGGCGACTCTCTGATCATTTGCGCCTCGACCTACATTCCGGAACAGCAGCTTTACGACATCCGGCCCAAGGTCCTTACCTTCGGCCCTTCAAACGAAGTCGAGGAAGTTCTGCACTACGAAGTCAACCAGACGCCGGAGCGCGCATTCGATTTCCGTATGGTGATCGAGCCGCCGACCCGCGCAAACGTCCGCAAGATCGGATCCGTGGACGTGGACGCATTCACGACGGATCTGAGGCAGCGCGGGCTTGATGACCACGCTGTCGCGGACGTCGTTTCGCGTCATCTGAAATCGGTCCTTTGAAAAAAATTCTGAAGGCACGCGGCTCGGTTCGCCTGGCCGCGTGTTTTCCTGCGGCCAGTGGCAAGAGGGTGGTATCGCTCCATGGCAGTTAATGATCTGGCCGACGAAAGAGCGGCTGCAGCGGCGCGGAGCGTGACCGCGGTCACCGTTGTCTCCGTTTTTGGAATTCTCTATGCGGCGCAAGGCTTCACCGCCAGCCTCGCACAATTCGTGCTGCCGTCGATTCTGCGCGACAAGGGCGTCCCGCTTGCCCAGATCGGCCTGACATATCTGTTGTTCTCGCCGCTCGTGCTGAAACCGTTCTGGGCGCCGGCGATGGATCGGTGGTCAATGGGCCTGGCGACCAGACGCCTGGCCGTCATCCACCTTTGCCAAGTTTCACTCGTGCTGATTTTCCTTTGTGCGGCACTGCTCAATCCGGAAAACCTCTCTCAAGCCTTCAATCCCGCGTGGATGGCGGCCGCGCTGCTTATAGTCATGGTCGTCATCGCGTCCCAGGATATCTCGACGGATGCGCTCGCCATCGAGGCGGTTCCGACCAACCGCCGCGGGGTTGCAGGAAGCACACAGGTCGCCGGAACCTATTTGGGCTACGTTCTAGGGTCCAGCGCCTGGTTGCCACTCTACGTGGCGTTCGGTTGGTCCGTCGCCATGGGTGTTTTGGCCTTCATTTTGGCGGTCCTGACCGCCGTGGTGAAGGTCACTTCGGGCTCCCTTTCTGCTCCAGCGTTTCGAGTGGAAAACCATCCCGCGCCAAGCTTGCTCGGCGCGCTCCGGCGTCCGCAACTGGTTACAGGAATAGGGTTCCTCGTCCTCTACCAGCTCGGCGGACGCTTGGCGGCGTCCTTGCTGGGCCCCTTCATGATTGACGCAGGTCTGTCGCTGGCAACGGTTTCATGGGTCGTCGGCATCGGAACCGTGATCGCCGGGATTTGCGGTGCTGTGATCGGCCCGATCTTCATTCGCGGGCTCGGCGTATCCCGTTTCCTCTGCCTGTTCGCGCTGCTTCATGCCGCTTGCGTCGTCGGGCTCTGGGGCGTTGCCATCGGCAAGCCGTCATGTGCCGTCGAAGCGATCATCGTTCTCGTCATACTGGAAAGCGCGCTGTTCGCGCTCGCCTATGTCGGCCTGTTCGTCAAGATGATGGGGTGGTGCGCGGCACATCAGGCGGGCACGGATTTTTCGTTGCTGCAGAGCGTCGACTCCGCCCTTGCAATCGGCGCGGGCCTTGGCGCGAGCCTGGTTGCAGGTGTCATTGGCTATTCGCTCGTCTTCCTGCTTTCTGCATTCCTGCTTGTCGCCGCCGCCATCGTTGCCTTTGCCGCCGGACGGCCGGCGGCTGCAACCCCGCATCATATCTCCTAGCAATTTCAGTACGATGGTCGAAAGGGACTAGATCGTGTCAAAGGACTACCGCATGCATCTCCTGAATGCCTCAGTCTGCTCGGTACTCGTGAGCCTAATGGCCACAAATGCGATCGCACAGGAGGGGAAGCAGGCGAGACTACCAGCGCCGAAACCATTGTCCGAAGAGAAACCGAATACGGCCAACGGAGATACCACGGTTCTCGAAGGCATCGTCGTTACGGCGCGCAAGCACGAAGAAGACATTGCTCGTGTGCCGCTGAGCATCACCGTGCTGACAGCGGACGACCTGCGTAACACGGTTGCCGATGCGCCTGGTTCGATCACGCGGTCGGCGCCGAACTTCTACTTTGCCGACATCGGCGACCCGACGCAGGCCTCCTACACCATGCGCGGTATGGGCGCTCTCATCCGTCCGCTGAACTCGACCGACACGACGGTAACCTTCAATTATGACGGCGCACCGACAACCCTGCTCGGCGCCGGAATGCAGCCGCTCGATGTGCAGACGATCGAGGTCGTTCGTGGGCCACAGAGCTCGCTCTATGGACGCAGCACGCTCGGTGGCGTGGTAAACGTCGTGACCAACGAGGCCGACGGTACGCCCGAGGTGTTGGCCCGGGCTGAGGTCGGCAGCGATGGCTATCGTTTCGTCGATCTCGTTGCTGGCGGGACCTTGATACCCGATCAACTCTACGCCCGTGGCGCGGTGCGCTATAGCAATTTCGACGGCGACATTCCGAACGGCATCATCGGTGGCAAGGACGGTAACCGCGACCTGTCGGCCGCGCACGGCACGCTGAAATGGGAAGGCTCCGAAGGCACAACAGTGACCTTCAGCGGCTTCTATGAAAATGGGATGGTCAACCTGCCGCAGTTCATTTTGCGTGGACATCCCAAATATCCTATCAGCGGTACGGACATTCACCAGGAAGCCAGCCGCAACATTCTCGGCGGCACTCTCACCGTCGAGCATGAATTCGAGTTCGGGCGGCTGACATCGGTCACAGGCGGGCAGCGCATCAATACTGTGAACATCGTCGACACGACGGACTCCTATCTCTATTCGGCACTCTTCGGGCTGCCCCCGTCGTTCTTCGCCAATCCGGCCACCGACCATGCCCGCTTGGCGCAGCGCGAGCGGATCTTCAGCCAGGAGGTGCGTCTGAGTTCCTACGAGGACAGCGAGATTCAGTGGGTGGGCGGCGTGAGCTACTTCCGCTCCGGCTACAATCAGCTTCGCAACATCGTCGGAAGCTTCTCGCCCTATGCGAACGGCACGTTCGACGCATCGCTCGACAGTCAGACTTATGGCGCTTTCGGCGAGGTGACTGTGCCGCTGGCGGACCGTCTCAAACTGACGACCGGGCTTCGTTTTGCCCGCGATGAACAGGACTACAAGGGACGGTACGTCTCCAACGGGTTTCCGGGCACGGTCCCATTCTTCAACCAGGACGGAAAGACTGGCGAGACCTACGCGACTGGGCGCGCGTCACTTAGTTACGAGTGGACGGACGAGTTGATGACCTATGTCAGCATCGGTAGGGGGCATTCCTCCGGTGGCTTTGACGTGTTCATGACGAACGCGGCCGTTGGTCTGCCGGAAACGCCGTTCGACCCCGCGACCTCTTGGGCCTATGAGGCGGGTGCAAAGCTATCTTTCCTCGACGATCGGGCGAGCCTTTACGGCAGTGTCTTCTTCAACGACGTCAAGAACGGCCCCACCTACAACTACAGTGTCGCGACCCAGAGCTTCACCATCCTGCCCTATGACTACGAGACCAAGGGTTTCGAACTCGAAGGGCGGTTTGCCGCCAACGACTGGCTCTCTCTGCGCGGCGGCGTCGGTTATACGCATGCCGAGCTCAAGAACGTGCCGGCGGGCGACCCAGCAGGCGTGCGAAGCGGTAACAAGGTTCCCAACGCACCGGAGTGGACCGCCAATGCGGCGCTTGACGTCAACCATCCCGTCGAGAACGGCTTCATCAATGGTGAGGTGTTCGGAACCGCGGAGTACCAGTTCGTTGGCCGACGCGCGGCCGACCCGGTCAACAATACCTTCCTGAAAAACTACGGTCTGGTGAACTTATCGACCGGCTTTCGTAAGGACAATCTCGAGGTCTATGCTTTTGCCCGCAACGTCTTTGACAACCGATACGAAGCCTTCGGTTCCTTCCTCTCACCATCCGCGATCGGGCTTGTGGTTGGCCAAGGGCGCACCGTCGGCGTCGGCATGACCGCGAAGTTCTGACAGCCTGAAGACGGCGACGTCACGCGCGCCGCCATCACTTTTTTTCGGAAGCAGGGTGCGCGGCTCCGGCAGGCCTTGTTTCCATGCGGAGGTGACATGACATTTGCTTGGGCCAGACCGATCGCTGCACACGCCAAATCACGGGCGTGGCTGCTTGCTCTTTCATGCGCTCTGGCGATCGTGGCTTCCGCCTTGACGATCCTGCCTTACCTCGTCGCTTATCGGCTGATTGCCCTGGCGTTGGCAGCCGACATGTCTCAAATGGCCTACGATCTGCCCTGGCTTGCCGCGACTGCCGTTGCCGCGATCGTGCTGAAACATCTCTGCCTTGTCGCCTCCACTCTCGTTGCGCATGCGGCCTCCTTCGGCGTGCTGCACGAGCTTCGGTTGGCAATCGCGCGCAAATGCGTCCGCCTGCCGCTGGACTTTTTTTCGCGCAACGCGACCGGCCGGTTGAAGAGTGTCATGCGCGATGATGTCGATAGGCTTGAAGACGCGCTCGCTCATGCTATTTCCGATATTGCCTGCGGCATTGCGACACCGATCCTGATGCTGGCTTTTCTCGCCTTCTTCGATTGGCGGCTAACTTTGGTCCTCGCTCTGCTTTTGCCGCTGCAGATCGCGGTGTACATGCTGACGATGCGCAGCAAACGTGCATTGATCGGCGAATACGGGCGCAAGATCGTCGCCTTCAACGCACTTGCGATCGAGTTCGTTCGTGGCATGAAGACGCTCAAATCCTTTGGCGCAGACGAAGCGGTCTCGGCGCGGCTGATGGAGATTATCAGTGATCTTGCCGACATCAATCGGCGCGCTGAGCTTGCCAGTCTGAAGCCCTGGGTGGTCTTTCTCGTCGGGTTGCGCGCGGCCCTAATGCTGATCGTGCCCGTGGGCGGCGCTCTTTATCTCGCCGGTCAACTCGATGTCATCACGTTCGCACTCTTCGTGCTGATCGCTCTCGTCTTCACCCAGCCGCTACTCAACCTCGTTTACACGGCGGGCTCCTTCTTCTGGAAGGTATCGCTCGCCGGAAGGAACATCACCTGGCTGATGGAAGCCGACGAACTGGCGGCGGCGGACGGCAGCACGCTTCCAGAGGATGATGCCATCGTCTTACGCAACGTGAGCCTCTCCAATGGCGGGGTTGGCGTTCTGCGCAACATCAACCTGCGGGTCGAGCCCGGAACCATGACGGCGCTGATCGGGCCCTCCGGTTCCGGCAAGAGCTCGCTGGCTCGCCTCATCGCCCGGTTTATGGATCCGCAGAGTGGCGTCGTCAGCATCGGCGGTGTCGACGTCAGGACGATGCCCGAGGCCGATCTGCTCGGCCGCATCGGCATCATGTTCCAGGATACCTTCCTGTTTAACGACACGATCTTTGAGAACATTCTCATAGGCAGACCCGACGCTTCAGTTGACGAAGTACGGGTGGCCGCCCGGCGCGCCCAGGTTCTGGAATTTGCCGACCGGATGCCAGAAGGCCTCGACACGCGCGTTGGCGATAACGGCGGAAATCTCTCGGGTGGGCAGCGTCAGCGGATCGCGATCGCCCGGCTTATCCTCAAGGATGCGCCCATCATGCTCCTGGACGAGGCGACCGCGTCGCTGGATCCCGATTGTGAAGCGCAGGTCCAGGAGGCACTGAGCGAATTGTCGCGCGACCGGACCTTGATTGTCATCGCCCATCGGCTACACACCATTCGCCACGCGGATCAGATCGTTTTCATGCAGGGGGGAAAGATCACCGCGGCCGGGACACATTCCGATCTGCTCGCCAATCTCGAATACGCCCGGTTCTGGGAGGCGCACGAGGGCCCTGGTCACGCACCGCTGGCCGTCGGAGATGTCGCCCTGCCGTTGACCGACGGTCGCGAAACAGGCTCCGATCGCGTGCACAGCCGAGAAATCGGCTCCCTGGCCAAGGAACCCCAGGAAGGCGCCGCGCGCTTCGCACAAGGCTGGCGCGACTGGTTGCAGCTCAGCGGTAAGTCGAGCCGCCTCATCTTCAGCAGGGCGGTTCCGCTCTTGTCGCTGGAAGTGCTTGCGGTATCGGCCCCCGTTGCGATTTCGATTGGCGTGTTGCTGGCGGCAGCGCAGGCGAGACTGACGGCATCGGCTCTTGTCGCGGCCACTGCGGCGCTTTTTGCCTGCTATCTTCTAGCCGGGCTTTTCAGCTTAACGGCGCAGCGCTGCCTGTTCGGGATTCAACGGGATGCGGTTTCCAATCTGCAGCGGGCGATCGTGGCAAAGCTAGCAGCACTGCCGATCGGGTATTTTCAGTCGCGGGGAGCAGCGATGCTCAACACGCTGTTTTCTGCACACCTCTTTCAGCTGGATTTCGTGACGCCACCTGGGCAGATGGTCCGCGCCGCTTTCGTGCCGTTGTTGTCAGGCATCGTTCTGATTGTCCTCGATTGGCGGCTTGGCCTGGCGCTCTTTGCAGGCGTCCCGATCTTTCTTCTGGTCCTTGCTGTCAGCAGCGAGATCTACGGCAAGGCGTGGAACAGACTGGTCGCCTCGCGCGAGGAAGCCAATGCGCGTAGCATTGAGTTCCTCCTTGGGCTTCCGGTCATCCGCGCCTATCGCCTCCTCGATGGCAAGCTTTCCAGGTTCAGCGAGGCGTTGGCGCGCGAGAAGGCGGCAAGTTGGGCCGCAACGCGGTCGCTTGCGCTTTCGGCAGCTGCTGCACCCGCCGTCCTTGAACTCGGATTTGTCGGCGTCATCATTGCAGGCGCCAGCCTGTTCGTCGGCCGCCAGATCGACCTCGACATCTTCGTGTTGTTTACCGTCGTCGGGTTGGTATTCTACCGGCCGATGTTCGAGGCGCTTGATCTGATGAGCTATGGGCGGGCCGTGGCGCGCTCGGGCCGCGAGGTACGAGGCATTCTATCGATGGCGACGATGCGAGAGGGAATGGGCTCCTCGCTCCGCGGACAGACGCATGACCTCCAATTCGAGGAGGTCGGCTTCCGCTATGAGGGTGGTGCCGGGCTGAGGAGCATTTCGTTCTCCGCCAGCAAGGGAACGACCACCGCCCTCATCGGCGCATCGGGCGCCGGCAAGAGCACCGTTCTGGCGCTGGCAACGCGGTTCTGGGATGCAGCCGATGGCGCCGTGCGTCTAAGTGGAACCGACATTCGCGACCTTGGCCTTCGGGAGGTGCACCGCTCCTTCTCCGTCGTTTTTCAGGAGACATTTCTAATAAGCGGTTCAATTACCACCAACATCAGGCTTGGTGCTCCCGAGGCAACCACCGAGGACGTCGAGAGGGCGGCGCGCGCAGCCTTTGCGCACGAGTTTATTGAGGCGCTCCCCGACGGATACGGGACCATGGTTGGAGATGGAGGGGTACCGCTCTCAGGAGGCGAGCGCCAACGCATTGGAATAGCCCGGGCGATCCTGAATGACGCCCCCATTTTGCTTCTGGACGAGCCGACAGCATCAGTCGATCCAGAGGCCGAGCAGAAGATCCGCAGGGCCCTGAAAACGGCATCGGTCGGCAAGACCGCGCTCATCGCCACCCACAACATGGACATCGCGGCGCAAGCCGATCAGATCATAGTGCTTGCCAATGGTGTAATCATTGAACGAGGCACCGACCAAGAACTCCTGCAGGCCAACGCCGCGTATGCGGCGCTGCGTCGGTTATACCAGAAATCAAGAAGCTGGACTCTTCGCTCAAGTGAAGACGAAACATCCGAAGTCGAAAAAGCAGATCGGCAGGGTCAGGCATGACCGCTCTGCCAGTAGTTCGGGTCTGGTCTCTGGACCTAAGAGATCCGACGTGGACACGGCTCGACCGGAATGTCTGGCTTGACGAAACGGAACGCGATCGTTGTGCGCGGTTTTTACATTTCGAGGACGCACGCAATTACGAGGCGTCCCACAAATCAATGCGCTGGCTCATCTCCAAGGAACTTGGCTGTCGGCCGACAGACGTTGCCTACAACTACAACCGATGGGGAAAGCCAAATCTTCTTGGCGGCCCGGAGTTTTCGCTCTCGCACAGTTCGCATAGAGCTCTTTTTGCTATTGGAGAGTACCCGGTCGGAATCGATCTTGAAGTCTGTTACCGAGCAACGAGTGAAGAGTGGTTTACATCGATCTGGTCTCGGGCAGAGAAGCGACGGTTAGCGGGACTAACGATGTCGAACATGCACTTGTTGGCGCTCTGGACGCGCAAGGAAGCGGTCGTGAAGGCGCTGGGCAAAGGTCTCTCTCAAGTCCTTTCGGATGTGGTTGTCCCGATTCAAGCTAGACTAGATCCCCAAGGACAGTGGAGCCTAGTTCACGCGGAGAACCACGTATTCGCTTTTCATTGTCACGATATTGGCTGTGGGCATGGCGAGTACATGGCGTGCGTCGCGGCGCCCGTCAGGACCCAAATCGAGATGCAATGCCTGTAAACAGACGGAGCGGGCGTCGTGGTGGCTATGTTTCTGTACAGCCCTCCCGTCTTTCCGGTCGCGAACTATCGAGCGCGCAAGTCGCAATTCGGCATGAACTCACAAGCGAATAAACCGGTGAACGCCATACGCGGTGTCGCTCAGTCCACTTCGACAGATCTTCGTAGACATGAACTTCCCGAAGGCGTGTTTCAAGCACCGGGGTAACGGTTAACTTGTCATCCGATGGCGAACGAGCCCAAAAAGGGCTCGCCGGCAAGCACTGGCGGAAGAGGGCTGCCGTTTCACGGCCGCCTGGTGCCAGCCGCTTACGCATCCGATCCCACTAAGCGGCAATTCGCGTATTGATCGGTTTAGCCTAAGCGACGCGCGGTCCTCAGAGTGCTCCAGCCCTTCTTTGGGTGCTCCGCCTTGGTAGCGCGAATTCGCGGCTAGGCTGCGCGGAGCGTGCTGTGTGTGTTTGGTTGTCGAGCTTGAACCTGGTAATCAACCGCGCGAGAGTGTTTACCTCATCGTTCAGCCTGTTCGTTCCAGCGGTCGATTCTTCCACCATGGCCGCGTTTTGCTGCGTTACCTGATCCATCTGGTTGACCGCCGTGTTGACCTCGGCAAGCCCGGTCGATTGCTGTCTTGAAGCAACTGCGATCGAATGGACGTGATCGTTGATCTTGACGACATGGCTTTGGATGAGCATCAGAGCGTCGCCCGTGGCCGTAACCAATTTAACGCCCGAATTAACCTCCTCGCTCGATCGATGGATCAACGCCTTTATATCCTTGGCAGCCACAGCCGAGCGCTGCGCTAATTCGCGGACTTCCTGCGCCACGACCGCAAAGCCCTTGCCTGCATCTCCGGCCCTTGCCGCCTCCACACCAGCATTGAGTGCCAGCAGGTTGGTCTGGAAGGCGATTTCGTCGATCACATTGATAATCTTACCGATTTCTGTCGAAGCATTTTCAATCCGGTCCATGGCCGATACCGCATCGCGGACCACAGCGCTTGATCGTTCGGTGCTGGCGCGAGCCTCATCAACCATATGGCTGGCCTCTAGCGACCGTTCGGTCGAATTCTTGACGGCAGACGTGATCTCCTCGAGGGCAGCTGACGTTTCTTCCAGTGAGGCGGCCTGCTGTTCCGTGCGCCGCGAAAGGTCATCGGAAGCCGCGCGCAGTTCACCGGTGCCGGCGCCAATTGTATCGATTGCGGATTTCACCTCGCCGAGAACCTTGCGCAGGCTCGACATCGCGGTGTTGACATTCTGTTGAAGCTCGTAGAAGGCACCTTGAAAGTCGCCTTGCATGTCCTCGGTCAAGTCACCTTCAGCCAGCGCGGCAATAACTCGGCGGGTTTCTTCGATCCCTCGGTCAACCGACGTGAGTAGCTCGTTCACGCTTTTCGCAAATCGGTTCAGATCGGGATTGGAATAGTCTTTGTCGATGCGTTTGGTAAAATCGCCAGCGACGGCGGCGGCGACAACAACGCCAATACTCGACTGTAGGTCGGCGCTTTTCGCCTGTAGCGCCGCTTCCTGGGCATTCAGATCCCGAACCTTTATACCATTTTGCTGGAACACCTCGACAGCGCGTGCCATTTCACCGATTTCATCGTGCCGGTCGGCCAACGGAATGCCGGTTTCAAGATCGCCGTCGGCAAGTTTCACCATGCTATGTGTTAACTGACCGATCGGCCGCGCGATCGCCCGCGCCCCAAAGACGGCCGCTCCGACCAGCGTGAGCACGACCAACACCCCAACCCCAAGAGTGATGTTTAGCGCCAGGGTCTGCGCCTGGTTAATCTCGACCCCAGCCGAGGTGGCCCGGCTTTTGGCAGCATCTACGGTCTCGTCTAGGAGCTTGCTCATCTCGTCGAGGAGACCGGTCATCCGGGTTGCGTCGTCGCGCTCCTTTGAAAGGTTAGCCGTTGACGATGACCCCAGTCGGGCATCGATAAGTTTCGACAAATTGTCGAATATAGTGAGCCAGCTTTCGTTCAAGTCGAGCATTTTCTGGGCTCGGTCAATGTTCGCCTGCAGCGTCATCGACGCCTTTGCCTGGTCCAGATACTTTACCGCCGACGTATGACGCTTTGTAACATAGTCTTTCGCCTTTCCAGCTTCTTCAGCGGTTTGGGCGAGCTGCAGCTGAAGCATGCCGGCAATCATGCCGCGCATCGAGGCTTTCGCGTCGACCAGATCACGCGAGATGATCAACTGCATCTGGCCGAAATCAGAACTTCGTTTTACCGAGTGATTTCCAAGCCAGACCGATACCAACATGCCGATGACCATGAGGATGCCGATGACGGACATAGCCGTCAGCTTGGTACTGATGCGCGTGAGAGATTTCGCGAAGGTCATGTGCGTTTTCCGTTGTGGAAACAGCAAGCATCATGCCTCGTTGTTCCAGCCAGAGTTGAAAAATAGAGTTCATTCTATCGCGTGCAAAAAACTGATATGCGCAAGCGGGCGATAAAGACGGCAATGCCGATATCAACTATTGAATAACACAATACATATATTAATATAATGTTATAACCATATTTCGGCTAACGCTGTTTTGTGGCTTTATGGTTTTTGATTACAACTTGAGCTTCATTTCGCAGCGTCCAATACATTTGGTAATTTTATCATACTAATAAAACGCGACGATACGCTTCAAACCAGGATGCGATCATTCCGGAACCTCCGAATGACTACTTCCTCTTATGCCGAGCACGCCAACGGGTTCGAGACACTTTAGACCGGGAGAAATAAGCAGCAACGGCGGTGGTTTGTTCTACCCCTACCATTCGGAATGAAACCGAAAAATGGCTCATCGCCCGCAAATGCACACAAACCCGAATGTCGCGCCAGACCTTTCTCAGCAGAGCCAACGCGTTGGAGTCCGCCGCTTGAAGCGTTTCGCATCTATGCTACTCCGGATGGCGAGTGCCATTTTCATCATATCGAATTGCCAACAACCAAGAGGGCAGTACATCACGATTCCGTTGCTTTCGACGTTATAGGCATTATCCAGCGTCTCGCGTCCGCATCCCTACATCTCGGCAGGCATGCGCGGTTGCCTGGCATTGGCACAAGTTCGGGGCCGGTGCTCACGCGTCTCCGGGATCGGCACTCAGCCTCCGACCATGGCGTGCAATTTATAATATTTTCCGTTATTCCTTCGGGCCGCCAAGGGCGTCGATTCTTCAACACATCGAGGCCCTGCCCAGGGTTTTGGTACGTTGGTGGGTGAGCGTGGCATGAAACTATCCGGTAGCGAACGCCAAACGGTTGGTGCGCCGAGCATCCTTATTCTTGACGGGGCAAGTTCCGATCCCGACGCGGAAACGGGGGCGACATCATGGATGGATTGGGAGCTTTCGCCGGCAGCCTCGCCATCTTGTCGGTTACACATCGAACGTCGATGATCCATGCCGGCGATCAAGTAATTCGGCTCGACACGCAGCCACGGCATAGATAGGCACGCGCATTTGGCATTGCATAACCCGGTCTCCAAGACCGGGTGAATTTGTGCCGACTTACAGATACCTTGCTCTGTGGAAATACTACGACAGCGTGTGTCGGTTAATCGATTGTTAAGCAGTTGAATGCAACTTTTGCTGCACCATATGGTTCGCCAGCACCCTCATTGGTTTCCGCCCTACCGGGCCGGTTTCCTGTTGGGTCGTAGCAACCATTCAATCTAGTTTTCAGCTACGTGTGGATCTGTTCGGAATGTCAATGATGTCTCTTGCAGTCCGGCTCAAATGCCGTGCGCATTTTTCTGTGATGAGAAGTGGCAGCAGAAAAAATGGAGTTAATGTCGGCACCGCTGCGCGCCGCCGGAACCAGGCGAGGCAGAGGGTCGGTATTCTGATTGCAGGGTTTGCCGCAGTTTTTTTGACTGTCAGCGCACGTCTCGTCCAGTACGGTTTGGCCAAACCAGTCGACACAGCTTCAATCGACCGTAAGGTCCACGCTGCGGCATCTCGTCCGGACATTATCGATCGCAATGGAGAACTGCTGGCAACCGATCTCAATATGGTATCGCTCTATGCAGAGCCCAGGAAGATTGTCGATGCCGATGAAGTCGTCGAGAAACTCGCGACGGTGATCCCCAATCTTGATTGGCGTGATACACACAGGAAGCTTCGTTCCGGCACGGCTTTCCAATGGTTGAGGCGCCAACTCAATCCAAAACAACAGGCTGACATTCTTGCACTTGGCATTCCCGGCATCGGCTTCCGGCCGGAGAAGAGGCGCTTTTACCCGGGCGGAGCGACGGCATCGCACGTTTTAGGCCATGTAAATGTTGACAACCAGGGTCTACAGGGAATGGAACGCTACATAGATCAGCAGGGCCTCGCTGATCTACGGGCTGCCGGAATGACAAGCAACACTCCGCTCGAACCCGTGAGGCTATCGATCGACATTCGTGTGCAAAACATCGTACGAGAAGCTGTCGCGCGGGCCATGAACACCTACCAGGCAGAAGCTGCCGGTGCAGTTGTCCTGGATGTGGAGACTGGCGAAGTGATCGCAATGGCTTCAGTGCCCGACTACGATCCGAACCAGCCGTCACGAACGCTGCCGGACGGTACCGTTGATAAGGAATACGAAAAGGGCTGGTTCAATCGGATGAGCAACGCGACATTCGAAATGGGCTCGACCTTCAAGAGCTTTACGTTGGCCATGGGCCTGGACGCGGGAAAGATCAACCTCAACTCTGTTGTGGACGCAACTCGCCCGATCCGCATGGGAGGCTTCACGATCAAGGACTTCCGAGGAAAACATCGTCCCCTGACAATTCCTGAGGTCTTCCAATACTCGTCAAATATCGGAACCGCCGCCGTCGCCGACATGGTGGGTATCCCGGGCCATCAAGAATTTCTCACCAAGCTCGGACTGCTCTCCAAAATGGAGACGGAATTACCAGGTGTGGCCACGCCCACGCAGCCTAGAACCTGGAAGAAGATCAACTCGGTGACCATTTCCTTTGGTCACGGCGTCGCCACCACCCCGTTGCAGACGGCAATTGCGGCCGCCGCTCTCATGAATGGTGGCAAACTTGTTCCGCCGACCTTCCTGCCTCGCTCTCATGACGAGGCGCGGCTTGTTTCCCAAAAGGTCCTCAAGGATACAACCAGCGCCGATATGCGCTACCTCTATAATTGGAACGGGGTGAAGGGGTCAGGCAGGAACGCACAGGTTCAAGGTTTCCACGTAGGAGGAAAGACAGGAACGGCCGACAAAGTGATCAACGGGCGCTACGCCAACGACATCAATTTCAATGCGTTCGTAGCGGCCTTTCCGATGGATAAGCCTAAGTACATCGTCCTCTCGATAATCGATGCTCCTCGGACAGGCGAGCATGGGGGACGAACGGCGGCATCGACAGCTGCCCCGATGATCAAGGCAATTATTGGTCGAGCAGGGCCTTTGCTGGGCGTCGAGCCGTACTTCGGGCGAGAAGGTGATCCGCAGTTGGTGGCCAATTATTGAACACCGCCGTAGCGTGTGAGCTCTCCAATCGAAAGCTAAGCGTCAAAGGCCGCCTTCCTGTCTATGTTCCGTGACATCGTCAACAAGACGCCGATGCACCTGCGCGTTAATAGAGCGCGACCGAGATCGTGCCGCTCCCGGACGGCCGGCGCCTCGCCGGTGCCACGCGCCACTTGTGAGTTCATGGCGAACTGCGACCTGCACGTGCAACGCTAGCCGACACGCCGCATCTGCGCGAGTAGTTTCTTGCGGAAGACTTCCGCCGGCGTTCGATAGCCAAGGCACTTTCGGGGCGTCGAGTTCAGTCGGTTGCAAAGTTCTTTCAGGTCATCATCGGTGATCGAAAGCGGATCGACATCTCTCAAAAGCCATTTGCGAATACGACGATTGGTGTTCTCGACCGTGCCTTTTTGCCAGGGCGACTGCGGGTCGCAGAACCATGTCTGCGTTCCGATACCGGCCTGCAGGTACGGCCATTCGGTAAATTCCGTGCCGCGGTCAAAGGTAATCGACCGGCGGGCGAGATAGGGCAGGGATTGCAGCGTTTGGATCAGGCCGTCCATGATCGGTCGCGACTGCCGGTCATTGTTGCGCAGGAATACGGCAAAGCGGCTCACCCGCTCGACCAGCGACGTCACGTTGGCCTTGCCGAACTTCTTGCGAAACTGAATGAGATCGCACTCCCAATGGCCGAACTGCTTGCGCTCGGCGACGGTGTCAGGACGGTGGAGAATGTTGAGTTCCGGGCTGAAACGGCGGCCGTAGCGACGCCTGGCATGCCGCGGGCGACGTCTCGCGCGACGTTCCGGCAGGTGCCGCCACAGTTTGATGGCAAGACCGTCTGCCGAATAGGCAAACTTGTAGATCGTCTCGTAGCTGACGGAAATCGGATGACGCTCCAGCCGCATTCGACCGGCGATCTGTTGCGGCGACCAACCGTGCATGATCCGTTCAATCACCGATCGACGCACATGCGCGAAACGAGCAAGCTTACGCAGCTTGGCTCTGCGTTCACGCGCCATCTCGTTGGCGGTGACGCAGTAGTAGCCGCTGTATTCCGGAAACTCGGCATCATGAAAGGTATTGCGCTTCAGTTCACGATAGATCGTCGATCGATGCCGACCGAGTTGGCGGGCGATCTCACCGATAGGAACTTTGCGTTCCACGAGCTGATGCAAACGTCGTCGATCGGAAAGGGTGAGCTGCGAATAGCAGAGCGACATCCAAAAATCTCCAGGGCGAAGCCTTTGTTTTTATTGGCATGTCGCACTTGGAAATAGAATGTACCCCGCTACAACAAATGTGGCAGCCAGATTGAAATGTCCGCCGCTGCGCAAAGTTAAAATGTCACTTTGGATACGTCTTCAGCCATTTAGACATGCGACACGCGACATCTCCACTGGCACAGAGGCAAGCCCCCGACCGGACCGGCTGGACCGGGTTGCAAGGGAAGGGAGGGGGCGGTTGAAGGGCACCCCTTCGGCTTTAGCTTGGACAGTTGGAGCAGCCGGTCATTCCGCCGCATCGACGTCAGTGAGCGCCTGCCGCCGCCGCGCAATGACCGCAGGATCGTTCATGAAATCCTTCCTGCGTCCCGGGCCGCGCGCGCGTCGAACGTAGCCGTTCTTCTCGCTGTTGGTCTTCACGGCGGGCTTCGTCTGCTGCTCCTGACGTTCCTTGATGTAGGTCAGGAGTTCACCGAGCCGCTTGTTCTCGGTAATCGCCGCATGCGTCACGCGCTGGTCCTTGTCGAACACCCGGTATGGCAGGGAATGCCCCTTCCAGCGCACATCCAGCCTGCCGTCGGCAAGCGCGTAAGTCTCGACATAACGACCGACCAGCCCGCGCGTCACGTCGTTCTCTTCCAGCATGATCCGCTGGCGCTCGTACGAAAACGTCAACTGGGCACCGACATAACGCTGCTCACGTTTGCACAGGACGTCACGTAGCCGATCCGGGGCCAGGTTCAGCGGCCGATGCAGATCATCAGCTCGGGCAGGGGTAATGGCAAACTGACGGTTATAGCGCTCCATGAACCGCGGCAGGAAAGCGTTGCCGTCGTCCATGCCGCAGATGCCCTCCAGGCGCAGATCCTTGATCAACCGGTCCTGTAGCGTCCGGTTCATCCGTTCGACTCGGCCTTTGGCCTGGCTCGAGTTTGCGCAAAGGATCTCGATGTTTAGCTCGCAAAGCGCACGCCCGAACTGGGTCATGCCTTGGCCGCCCTTGGCATCCTTCTTCGCAACCCGGAACACCGAATGCTTGTCGGAATAGAAGGCGACCGGCGCACCATGCGCCTTCAGATAGAGCTCCAGTGCCTCGAAATAGCTGAACGCACTTTCCGAGCGCACAAAGCGCAACTGCATCAGCTTGCCGGTCGCATCATCGATGAACACCAGAAGCGAACATGGGTCGCCGCGATCTTCGAACCAGCGATGCTCGGATCCATCAATCTGCACCAGTTCGCCATAGGCCTCGCGGCGCAGCCGCGGCTGATGGAACGTCCGTCGCTGCTTGCGCGACAGCCACAAGCCGGCCTCCGACATCCATTGGCGCAAGGTCTCGCGCGACACCGTCAGACCATCACGCTCCGCAAGCTTCTCGGCCGCCAGCGTCGGACCAAAGTCGGCATAACGCTCGTGCACGATCGTCATGGCGTAATCGCGTACGCCGTCGCAGATCCGGTTGTTCGATGGCCGGCCGATCGCCTTGTGCCGGATCGACGCCGCACCGCCAGCGCTGATCCGATCGAGCAGACGACGCATCTGGCGCGTGCTTAAGCCAAGTACATGTGCCGCCGACACCAGCGTCATCCGCCCGGCAATCACTTTCGACAAGACCTCGATCCGCTGCAGGTCACGCTCGCTCATCGCAATCAATCCCATCCGCAATCTCCCAGGTCATCAAAACCCGGGGAGAGTGACATTCCAACTTTGCAGGATCAGGACACTTTAACTTTGCGGCTACATAGGAAGATCAGATAAGATAGCTTATGGAACTAAAGGACGGTTTTGGAAGTGTTGCTTTTTCGCTCTGAAACCGCGGCGAGCAGCCGATCTTGGCCGCAATAGATGAAACGGCAGCCCACCGCGAAGGGTGCTCGGCTTCGTGATCCAGCACCATACGAATGGCACGCTGACGGACTTCAGGTGAAAACTTGTTCGTTGTCTTGCTCATATGGGCTCCACTTTCTCAGAAGTTGGAGCCTCCGGCAAACCCAGCGCGGTTCAAACAGCACCCGATGGGTCGACTGCTAGTAGTCCGGCAAATCTTCTCAGAGAATGCTCCATCGGTTCCTTCTTCTCCGTCTTTTCCTAAATCTTCGGATCGCGAGCACGGCTTGAAGTTCGGCGGCTTGATTGACGTTTGAGCGGCCATCGACCACGCTTGGAATCGTTGGGCCAGTTCCCATGTCCGATGAGACCGGAAAATGACAATACTCCGACTTGATCCGTTTCTCGAAGTGCCTGATGCCGAACGGGTCTTGAATGTGCTCCGCAGGTTGAACGCGTGCGGGCTGGATTATGCAGTGACGGGCGGGATGTCTTTGGAACCGGCTCTTGGTTCAGAAATCGGGCGTCGGCGGCCCTTCAATGACATCGACCTTGTTGTCTCCGGATTCGATGCGTTGCCATCACCTCTCGCGTCGGCATTCCTTATCAGCCATGCGCATCCGCGTCGGCCGACAGGAAAGCTGGCCATTCAGCTTGTGGAACCGGAGCAGCGAGTACGGATCAACGTGTTTAGTGCCTGTGGCGCTACGCTGGAGCGGATCAGGCCCGCGATGCTCGGCGATCTACCGATCAGAGTGGTTGCGGTCGAAGACCTTGCCTGTCGTCTTGCTTCGGAAATGATGTGCTTCAGCAGGGGCGATACCGTTCCGCCCAAATGTGCTGACGATCATGCCCGCGCGAGGCAGGTCGCCGATTCGAAGTTCGTCGAAAAAGCTTGGCAGGATCAGCGCCGTGAGATCGATCCTATGACGTACGCTGAAGCGTCCGTTCAGATTGATGAGGCGTTAAAAAGGAGCAGTGGGAGGTTGGTCAAGCCAGCCTACTCGACGGATGCGGAAGCCGCTTGTCCGCATTGTCACGACTCAGATCGGTTCCGAGTGACACCGCCAAAAGCCATTCTTTCGATACTGGGCTATTGTTAGCTCTCAGGGAGTCCTCGACCATGTACATGTTGAAGCCCGGCATAAAGAAGGACCCCGTGCGACGCTGGGCTCTGCCTGACCGCATCTTCTTCGGAAATGGCGCGTGTGCCATTCTCGCCGGAGTGTTTTTGAAGGAGGCACCCCTTTCCGGATTTTATGCCGAGCGCGTGATCCCTGGCGAAGGCTTCGCCGGAAACCATATCTTCGTAACCGACGGAGTCGTCGCTTTCGACCATCACGGCTATTCGTTGCGGAACCGACTTCTAACCTACCACACGAATGGTTGGGCGAACCGATCTGCAGAGGGATGGAATTGTCGTCTCGAAAGGGTCACCTTTGATCTGCTCGACAGGCGCGATCTCAATGACAACAAGATGCTCGGGCCGGATCAGTATCTTCATGACCCGATAGCTCGCGCCGCAACCTATCTTAGCCGAGTGAACCATGTCGAAGCGAGCGAACGAGCACGCGCCAAGCAACTCACTCACATCGCTGTCTGATTTATCAATTGACGGATTATCGAGTTTAGTGCCTCTGGTCGTTCCATCGGCACGTAATGCCCGCATTCAGGGACAATATGTAGCCGACCGTTCTGGGCAACGTCAGCTTGCTTGGAGCTGGTCGCCAATCCGGGAAGGACGTCATCTGCACCCGTGACTACGTGCACTGGAGCTGGAAACGTCGAAAGCACGTCGTCTCGGCTTTGGCGGGTGTGGAACGCCCGAACCCCTCGCGTCACATCATCGAGAGCTTGGCGCATAAGGATGCTCTTCGCTTCAGCGACTATCGCAGGTGACGTCTTCGTCGAGAAAGCAGGTTCCCACCATTCTTTCCATGCGGCTTCAAGACCCTGCCTTTGGAGGGCGTCGATGTCCTTTGCCTTGCTTGCTGGGTCCAGTCGTCGTGCTGCCTTCGTTCCTATCAGGACCAATCCCGCAACGCGTTCCGGCGCGAGAGCAGCAACTTCCAAAGCGCATGAGCCGCCAACGGAGCAACCGACGACAATGACTTGGTCGCCCTTGGGAAGCTGTAGGACTTCGGCGGCCCAGTCCTCGACGCGATCACCCAAACCATAGAGCGTCGGCGCATATGTAGCTCCAGGCAGGAGGTCGAGCTGAGAAGCCCACATCGATCCATCCAAGGGTAGCGCATGGAGCAGCAGGAGTTCCAGATTCATGCGGACGGTTCTAACGCTTGCGGGTCACACCAGCGATGCGGCTGCGTGTCTTTATGGAGATCGCGGTATCGTTTGAGGTTGTTGGCAGATACGACTGAGATCGGCTCCCTGGCAACCTCCACTAAAATCCCATGCAGCAACGGAGTATCCCACCGGAAGGGGACGTCGCCCCAGAAGAGCGTAAAAGGTCCTTCTCGCTCCTGAACCAGGGTTATCTCGCACAGCGTGCCATAAAAACGGAAAGCTCGTTTGTGCCGGAAGCGCTTCAGCGGAACCTCTTCAAACTCAGGAATGTCTCGAAGCTTGGAATCCAGTTCTTTAAAAGTCTCGCCGCGATAGAGCATATCGATATCACCGTGGGCGGAGGGCTCGCGGAGACCCAAAACTTCCTCGGCCCAACCGCCAAAAAGATCGCAGATGATCCCTGAACTTCGCAGCTTCGCCGTAACAGAGGCCACTTTCTCTCGGGTATTCTCCATTGATCAATTGATTCCGCGTTGAGTGGTCTCTGTGGAGATGGTCGCTGTCCAGCGTCTCTGCGTCAATGACGCTTTGTAGGAGACCATGAAGCAACAAATGCCACATCGCCACCTGCAACACTGGCAGGAACTGTTGCGATTCAATGCCAGACGAAAAGCAACAAACGGAAAGAAAAAAGTTGTGCTACACCCCTTCGACCTCCGGACATCACGATCCCTTTCGACAAAGGGCTGCCCTTCACTCACTCATCCATCTCCAATGCCAAAACCGCACTCTTTGGAACTCGAAATAATGGGGCAATCCTCGATCCCACTTATTAAGTGAGCGAGGCAATGTGCCCATTATGAGCAGTCACAATCCAGAGGAAAAAGCTCTTTCCGGCCTAGAGTGCCAGCGTCGCTGGTCGACGGCCGAAAAGCTGATCATCGTTCAGGAGACGAATGAGCCAGATGTGATGGTTAGCATCGTTGCCCGGGGTCACATCCAGCAGAACCGGCGTTCAATTGTCGAAGGTTCGCAGCTTTTTGCTACTGGTATCTTGTTGATTGAACATCGCCTCAAGCAGGCTGCTGTGATGTTTTAATTGACGGCTTGTTCTCTTCATTTCCGCTAGCATTGAGCCCAATGCTGCGACTATGATGCCGCCCAACAAGACTGGGAAGCCTGTTGTAAGCAGCACTGAAAAAACCATGACAGCATCGCGAGGAACACTAGAAGCTACAACAGCTGTCCCGAGCAAAGTGAAGAGGCTAATCAGCAACCCAACCACCTGCAGAATTCGTTCCAATGGGGCACCCTTATCATTAAGCTCGGCATTACTATCTAGCCGTGCAATGTCGTGACTCGCCCGGGTTTGCCGGAAGTCATTTTGGTCTAAGTTATGCGGCCATGGCTTGCTCGTCCAGCATGGCGTAATATCGTTCCTCAATTTCTGTTGCCAGATGTTGCCGATCGGCCCACGAGGCGCCGATGGTGCGGCCCCTCGATCTATTCGCGTGTTGCAAACTCTACCGCTTCGAAACTGCGCCATGGTCTGCGCTAGAAGTGCAGATGCGCTGCCCCTCCCCGCATCAACCCTCCGATCTCAGTGCAAACGAAGTTTGTCGCCGGGCCATGCAGCGTTTGACATTGACAGCGGATGCCGCTGGTTCTGCTTTGGCTTCCTCGCCGAAAAAGCCCCCTCGCCCCCTCACGGAGTTCGTTCAACTATTAGACTGAGTGGCGTGCACGTCGAACTGCTGGGACAGCTTTACCAGCATTGTTAGCCATCACGGCAAGTGCCACCCTTCGCCTTGAAAGTCGTTCCGGCGCGGCCGTCATGCTCTTTCCTGGTTCCGGTTTCCAAAGGCAGAAACCCACTTATACCGGCTTTGCAGTTTTCCCGAGCCAGTTCTCTCGAAAGCAGGTTGCTGGAGGGCTGCGTCTTCGATTCGCTTTTCGGCCGAGGTCATTTGCGCCCGGATGGAACCCTGTGAATGGCACCCGGTTGGGCGCTTCTGGTCCCATAATGGGAGGGCCACACAGGCCGAGCCCGGAGAGAAGCGCGATACTGCGAAGACATCAAATACCATAGGTACAGATAGTCAGAGGGTGCTTGACCTCAACACGCCAAGCGGAGAAGACGACAACCCTGGCGAAAAGCGGCCGGCAGACCATAGCCGGCATCGGCGAGCACGGTGGCAAACCGCACGCCTCTTGCGATCAAACGATCGATCTCGTCGAGCGCGATCTTCGGCTTGGTGCGAGGTATGCGCGTCGGCTCGATACTCTTGCGATCACCAGGTCAGACCAGACCCGAAGTATACACCGGGCACATTTGCCGCCGCTTCTTGTCCAAGCTCTTCCGAGAATGGCTTCAGCCAATCCGTCAGTGCAATATCCTGTTCCCCCATCCAGCGCACCCCTAGGGCAATCTCACTATCCGCCGCACTGCCGTACAGCTGAGAAAATCGCTTTACATGATCGATAACGATCATATGCGAACATGACCGAAATCGAATTTCCAAAACCATGAAACTCTTACGTTTTTCCTTATGATGAACGGCGCGAGCGTTTTTTCAAGAACCAGCCGAGAAAACTATTGACATGATCGCATAAGATCATAAAAAGCTTGCATACGATCACACTTGCAGAGGGAGGCTGCGGGATGAGCGAGAGCCTGCTTGACAGCCAGTATAAATCAGCCGCGCAGCGTCAGGCGCGACTGCTCGAACATCTACGGCTAGAGGTCTTTGCGGATGCGCAGAAGCTGAAGGAGGCCCTCGGGGTGTCGATCGCCACGGTCCGGCGCGATCTGAGCGAACTCGAGGGTCGCGGGCTGCTGAAACGCATGCACGGCGGAGCCGCAATCATCGACCAGACGACACGTGACTACGTCACCTCGGTCCGCGAAGTCACGAACGCGCAGGAGAAGGCCCGCATCGGGGCCGCCGCTGCCGAACTCATCGTCGAGGGCGACGCGGTGATGATCGACAGCGGAACGACGTCGCTGCAGGTCGCAAAGCATCTAGCGGGGAGACAGTCACTTACTTTCGTGACCAACGGGACGGATACCCTGTCGCAACTTGTCACCGGCGGTGCCCGCACCATCCATTTCATCGGCGGTGAATATATCGAGATCAACCGGTCGCTCGGCGGCCCTATGGCGGTCGACACGGTCAGACGCTTCAGCGTCGACAAGACGATCCTGAGCGTCACCGCCGTCGATCTCGTCCGTGGGCTCATCGCGACCGGCAGTCCGCAGATTGGCGCAGTGCAGCAGGCCATGATCGACGTTGCCCGTACGGTAATCGTGGTTGCCGACCAATCCAAGTTCCAGCGCACCGCGCTGTCGGTGATCGCGTCGCTGCGCGCGGTCACGCACATCGTAACGAACGAGGAAACGCGCGCCCAGACGCGCGGGTTGCGAAGCGACCTGCGCTCCAAGTTCATCTTTGCATAGGCGCCAGACGGGAGGAAGTTTTGGCCGGAATATCAGTCAACAATCTGATCAAGGATTGGGGTGGGTTTCGCGCAGTGGACGCGGTGAGCTTTCAGGCCGACAAGGCCGAGTTCGTCGCGCTGCTCGGCCCCTCCGGTTGCGGGAAATCGACAACGCTGCGGTTAATCGCGGGCCTCGACATGGCAACGTCGGGCACGATCACGATCGCTGGCCGCGACGTGACGTGTCTGCCCCCGTCCAGGCGCAACCTGTCGATGGTCTTTCAGTCCTATGCGCTGTTTCCGCATCTCTCGGTGGCCGAGAACATCCTGTTCGGCCTGTCTGTTCGCGGCGTCGCCAAGACGGAGCAGAAGAAGAGGTTGATGCAGACGACCGAGCTTTTAGGGCTCGAGCATCTGCTCGACCGCCGTCCGAGCCAAATGTCGGGTGGCCAGCAGCAGCGCGTCGCCCTCGGCCGCGCGCTGATCTCGCAAACACCGGTCTGCCTCCTGGACGAGCCATTGTCCAATCTGGACGCAAAGCTGAGGGCTGGTATGCGCAATGAGATTCGAGCGCTGCAGAAGCGGCTTGGCATCACAATGGTCTACGTCACGCATGACCAGACGGAAGCGATGAGCATGGCAGATCGGGTCATCCTGCTCAACAAGGGCCGCGTCGAGCAGTCAGGCGCGCCATCCGACCTCTACGAAGCGCCGGCCTCCATCTTCGTTGCACAGTTCATCGGCACGCCGCCGATGAACATCCTGGAGCTTTCCGCCGGCCCTGGCGGGACGGTCATCGCCGGCGGCAGCCAGCCGGTTACAGCGGCTCCGCCGGAGAACCTGCGGCTCGGCATTCGGCCAGAGCATGTGCGGCTCGTGGATGCGGGCGAGCCGGCCACCGTGGAGTCAAGCGAATATTTCGGAGCCGATACGATCCTGACCTGCCGCATCGGCAAGCAGTCTCTTCAAGTCCGGGTTCCCGGCCGGCCGGGTATAGCGGAAGGAGCAGGCGTGCAGCTTGGATGGGTGCCGGCCGCGACGCATTTCTTCGAGAAGACGAGCGGGCGGCGGCGCGAGGACATACCCCCCTTACAATAATTTCAAGTGGAGGAAGTAACATGCTTTTCGACAGATGCAAGGCTCTCAGACTGACAGCGGTCAGCCTGTCCTACCTAGCCCTTGGCGCTGCTGCGGCCCTAGCCGAGACCAAGATCGACTTCTACTATCCCGTCCAGGTCGGCGGCCCCGTCACGAAGGTCATCGACGGCTATGTCGAAAAGTTTATGGCTGCCAATCCGGACATCGAGGTGGCGCCGATATATGCCGGAAATTACAATGACACGACCACCAAGGCTCTGACCGCCGCGAAAGCCGGTACGCCGCCGTCCGTCGCCGTGTTGCTGGCGACGGACGTCTTCACGCTCATCGACGAGGATGTGATCGAGCCCGTCGGCAGCTTCGCGACCTCCGCGGAGGACAAGACCTGGATGGCCGGCTTTATGCCGGCCTACCTTAAGAGCGCGCAGACGGACGGCCAGCTCTGGTCCGTACCGTTCCAGCGCTCAACCGCAGTCCTCTACTACAACAAACAGGCCTTCAAGGATGCCGGGCTCGACGGGGAGAAGTTCCCGACGACTTGGGAGGAGATGGTAGCGGCGGGCAAAGCTGTGACCACCAAGGATGCCACCGGCCAGGTAACCCGCTGGGGCGTGGGCATCGCGGGCAATGTCGGCTCGGCGCAATGGTTGTTCGGCGCACTTTCCGCACAGAACGGCGCCAGGCTCGTCAATGACGAGGGGACGGAAACCGACTTGACGGATCCGAAGGTCGTCGAGGCGCTGCAATTCTGGGTCGACATGTCGGCGAAGGACGGTATCCATCCTCCGGGCATCTTCGAGTGGGGAACGGCGCCGGCCGACTTCCTGGCCGGCCGCGTCGCAATGATCTGGCACACAACCGGCAACCTCACCAATCTCCGCAAAAACGCGACCTTCGAGTTCGGCGTGGCACCGTTCCCGGGGAATCCAGACCCGGCTTCCGTGCTCGGCGGCGGCAATCTCTACATTTTCAAAGAAGCCTCAGACGAGCAGAAGGCTGCGGCATTCAAGCTAATCAAGTTCCTGACGTCTGATGAGATCCTGGCCGATTGGGCGGTGCAGACCGGCTACGTCGCGCCCCGAGACGGCTCCTGGAAAACTGAGGTCCTGAAGACTTATGTGGCGGAAGCACCACAGGCGTTGGTAGCCCTCAAGCAGATACCGGACTCTGTGCCGGAATTCTCCACCCATGAGAATGCGCGCACGACGAAGATCCTGAACGATGCTCTGGCGGCGGCGCTCACTGGCAACAAGACGCCAGCAGAGGCACTGGGTGATGCTCAGGCGGAGATCGACAAGGTTCTGAAAGCGTATCGTTGAGACCTGGAGGCCAAGCTCGGCATGTACCGCCGCGCCTGGCCGCAGGGGCATGAGTGTAGATCGAGCCGGTAGGTCCAAGATGAGAAATTCCCGCAACGCCCTCTACGGGAGCCTGCTGCTATTGCCGGCGGCAGTGCTTCTGTGGACATTCACATATCAGCCCATCCTGACGACGCTGTATCACAGCTTCTTCTCGACCACGAAAGGCAAGCGTGCCGCCGTCTTCATCGGCGTCGACAACTATGCGCGCATGATCGACGATCCGGTGTTCTGGCAGGCGCTGTCGAACAACATCGTCTATGCGCTGGTGACCATCCCGGTTTCCATGGCGCTTGCGCTCGCAATGGCGCTTTTCGTAAACGGTCGCCTGGTTGGGCAGGGCATCGTCCGCATGGCCTATTTCACGCCCACGGTTCTGCCCATGGTCGCCGTGGCCAACATCTGGCTGTTCTTCTACGCCCCGTCCCATGGTCCGATCGATCAATTTCTTGGCCTCTTCGGTCTCGGTCACAACAATCTCCTCGGTACGCCGGACACCGCGCTCTGGGCGCTGATTGTCATCACGATCTGGAAGGAAGCTGGCTTCTTCATGATTTTCTATCTGGCCGCATTGCAGCAAATATCGCCGACTCTCATCGAGGCGGCGCGTCTGGAAGGAGCCACGGCAATCCAGGTTTTCCGTCGCGTCACGGTGCCTCTCATCATGCCCACGACGCTTTTCGTCATGGTCAATGCGTTGATTGGCGCCTTCCGTCTGGTCGACCATGTCATCGCGTTGACGAAGGGCGGTCCAGACAACGCTACCACCCTCCTGCTGTTTTATCTCTACGAGGTTGGCTTCCAGTACTGGGACACGAGCTATGCAGCCGCGTTGACCGTGTTCCTGCTCGTCGTTCTCGCAGTCATTGCGCTTTTCCAGTTCGGCTATCTCGACAAGAAGGTTCACTATCGATGAACAACGCGACCACTGCAAAATCGACGGCCGCTGTGACGATCGGGGCCTGGTTCCTGGCGCTCCTTTGGGTGTCGCCACTTCTTTATGCATTCTGGGCGGCCTTCCATCCGTCCTCGCACGGTGCGACGTTCGACCTTTTCTCGCCGCTGACACTGGACAATTTTCGCGAAGTGCTCGCAGCTGCACCTTTTCCTCGCTATTTCCTCAATACCTTCCTGCTCGTGACGCTCATTCTGACGTGTCAGTTAGTCGTGTGCACAATGGCGGCCTACGCCTTCGTCTGCTTCCCCTTCCGCGGCTCGGAAGTGCTCTTCATGCTCGTGCTCATTCAGTTGATGATCATGCCGGAGATCCTGCTCGTCGAGAATTACCGCACGCTCGCCGCCCTCGGGCTGCGCGACACAATTCTGGGCATGGGAATGCCCTATCTGGCTTCGGCCTTCGGCATTTTCCTGTTCCGGCAGACCTTTAAGAGCGTACCGAAAGAACTGGAGGAAGCCGCACGTCTCGAAGGAGCAAACACCCTGCAGATCCTTCTGCGCGTATTCGTGCCGCTGGCGAAGCCAACCTACGTGGCCTTCGGTTTGGTGACAGTCAGCTACCATTGGAACAATTTCCTCTGGCCGCTCGTGGTGACCAACTCAGTGGAAACACGTCCCGTAACAGTCGGCCTCCAGGTTTTTGCCACGGTCGAGCAGGGCGTGGACTGGAGCAGAGTGACGGCGGCGACGCTGCTCTCGGTCGCACCATTGCTCATCGCCTTCATCATTTTCCAGCGGCAGTTTGTCCAGAGTTTCATGCGCGCTGGCATCCGCTAACGTCTCGGCTTGTCCGAAAGGTTTCCGCCCCATGCTGATCGCCCACATCTCGGATTTCCATGTCTTTCACGACAGGGCAGAAACGCCGCTCGTGAGGCCGGATGCTGCGCGCGCGGCGCGGCGTGTGGTCGAGGACATGGCGCAATTCTCGCCCGGCTTCGACGCGGTGGCCTTCACCGGCGATCTCACAGATGGCGGTTCCACCGAGGATTACGACCTACTTCGGGACGTGCTCTCCCCCCTGAAGATTCCGGTTTTCGTAGTGCCGGGAAATCACGACAGGCGCGCGACGTTGCGTTCGGCCTTCGGCGGCGATATCCCCTTCGAGGACGGGCACTTCCTGAACTACGAGAACCATCTAGGCTTCCTTCGAATCCTGGCCCTCGACACACTGATCGAGGGCCGCAGCGAGGGGGCGCTTGCACCCGAAAGCCTCCATTGGCTTGCCGGAAAGCTGGCCTCGCCAGCGCTCGCGCCGATACTTCTTCTACTGCATCATCCACCCTTTCCCACGGGCATCGATGCGCTTGACCGCAGCGCGCTGACCGGTGGGCGCGAGGAAATGGCGGAGATGATACGGGCTTATCAGTCGCCGCTTATCATCCTGGCCGGCCATATCCACCGACCGTTCCAAGCGATCTGGAACGGCGCCTATTGCGCCGTCGCTGGCAGCCCAGCCTTCCAGATCGCGCTGGATCTCGCCGCGTCGGAGCATGGGCCTGGCCGGGTGAGCGAACCCTATGCCTACTACGTCTACCGAATCGATGAGACCGGCGGTTTCACTGTTCACACGCGTTTCGTAGCCCTTGATTGAAGGAAAGATATGTTGAACGATCAGTATGCTCGGGTAAATTCTATTGCAGTGGAGGCCGGGCAAATCGCCTTGCAGCATTTTCGCACGATCTCGACGATAGACGTGGAGTCCAAGGGACCGCTCGATCTTGTTACCGTGGCCGACCGTGAAGTTGAGGGCTTCATCTGCAGTGAATTGACGCGTGCCTTTCCAGACGACGGCGTTTTTGGGGAGGAAGGGAGCACGGTCACCGGCACCTCGGGCCGCACCTGGGTCATCGACCCAATCGACGGAACATTCAACTTCGTACGCGGCAGCAAGGACTGGGGTATTTCCATCGGCCTCTTCGAAAAGGACGGCCCGGTGTTCGGCGCGGTCAATGCACCTGCGCGCTGCGAGCTCTTCTGCGGCGGTCGCGGTAATGCCGCTTTGATGAATGGCGAAAGACTCCCGGCCCTGCGACCATTCGATGGGAAATCCGCTGCCATCGGCGTCGGCATTCACCCCAACATCCCGAAACAGGAGGGGCTGAAGCTCCTGGCGGGCATCGTCAATGACTTGAACGTTGCTTACCGCGTAACCGGCTCGTCCGTGATCTCTCTGATCGATATCGCGACGGGGGCCGTCGACGGCTATGTCGGCCGTGGGATCCCGTGCTGGGACATTCTAGGAATGCTGCCGGGCCTAGAGCAAATGGGCATCTTGACGACGATTGACTGGCGGACCACCGGTCTTGCGCAGAAGCTCGACTTCGTCTGCGGAAACGCGGACATCTTGAGCGTCGCCAAACGTCTTGACTGATTTGCATCTCCCCGTGTCCGTCGCCAGGTTGAGGATACCGAATTGGCTTCGATCATCGTCATCATAAACCTCTTTGGTGCAGTCGCCCTGCTACTGTTTGGACTTGCGCAGGTGAAGGACGGTGTCTCACGGGCCTTCGGGGCGAGGCTCCGGACTGGCCTTGCGACCGGCACCAGAAGCGGCCCACGCTCCTTTCTGGCCGGTTTAGCAGCCACGATCGCGCTGCAGAGCTCGACGGCGACCGCACTCATGGTCGCCTCCTTCGTCGAGCGGGAGTTAGTAAGGCCACGAATGGCGCAGATCGTTCTGTTAGGCGCCAACGTGGGGACAGCCATCACTGCCTGGATCGTCGCCACCGGCATCGAATGGCTGTCTCCTCTCGTTCTCCTCATCGGTATCGTGCTCTATCGCAGCGGGTCCTCGGGCCGGCAGGGCGGCGGCACGGCGCTCGTTGGCATCGGCCTCATGCTTCTGTCTCTCCACCTATTGAGCGTGGCGACGGAACCGATGCGCGAGTCGCCTGCACTAGGCGCTTTCGTCGGCCTACTTGACAGTGCCTGGCCGGTAGCGCTCGCCTTATCTGGAGGAATCGCCTTCCTGTCGTCCTCCAGTCTGGCTGCCGTCGTCTTGATTTCGTCGCTTGTCCCGACCGGTGACCTGTCCCAGGGCCTCGTCGTCGCACTGGTACTCGGGGCCAATTTAGGCGGAGCAATCCCGCCGGTAGTCGCATCGCTCGCAGCGTCGCCATCCGCCAAACGCGTGACGCTCGGCAATCTGATGGTGCGCGCCACGGGCTGCGCCGTAGCTCTTCCGCTTTCAGGGTACGGTGTTGAGCTCATGGGAGTGCTGCCTCTTGCCCCAGAAAGGCTGCCGGTAAATGCTCATCTCGCCTTTAACTTAATACTCGCCGTCGCTGCCTGGCCCTTTTCCCGGCTCCTATCGCGGTTGATGAGCCGCCTCGTGCCCGATGTGGCGCAAGTTGAGGATGCGCCCAAATATCTCGACCCAGTCGAATTCTCGACACCGGTGGTCGCACTTGCGAGCGCAACGCGCGAAACGCTCGGCGTGGGCGATCTGATCGAGCGCATGCTTGTGCGGGCATCCGAATCTTTCGAGCAGTATGAACCTGCTAAACTCAAAGCGATTCCAGCCTTGGAGAAACGTGTCGATAGCCTGCAGCAAGCGGTGAAGGTCTATCTCTCCAGACTCGGGAGCCAGGGGCTCAGCGAAGAGAACGGGCGCCGTGCGTTCGTCATTATAGACTATGTGATCAATCTTGAGCATATCGGCGACATCATTGAGAAGGGTCTCCTTCCGCAACTCTCTAAGAAGGCATCACACGGCCTTAAATTCTCTGAGGACGGTTACGGCGAACTAAAGAAGCTTTTTCACCTGACAATTGACAATCTGCGCATTGCCCAGACGATTTTCGTGACACGCGACTTCAATCTCGCCCACCAGCTCATGGAGGTGAAGGTCGAGGTGAGGCGCATGGAAAAACAGTCCTCCGGCCGCCACCTGGAGCGATTGCGTGACGGCCGAATAGAAAGCCTTCAGACGAGCTCGCTGCATCTTGACATATTGCGCGATCTCAAACGCATCAACGCTCATATTGTATCGGTGGCCCACCCGATCCTCGAGGAGAGTGGCCTGCTCATCGAAAGCCGCCTGCGCACAAACGCAACGATAGACTGAACCGCGCACCTACAGCGGCGCACCGTGTGGGGCCGATCGCGGGGATCCCAACTGGTCAGACTGTGCCTGGACACAACCCACACAGCGATCCTGCGGCTCGGACCTCAGTGGATCGCTTCCTGCGCCTGATGCATTGCAGGGTCAACTTTCCTTCGGGGCGGCCGAATTCGCGACATATCAACGATACGCGGCAACATTCATCCAAATAAATCAACCCACAAACACACAAACATACAAACATACAAACATAGCTTACAAACCATATATCCTGCCACCGAATAATAACGTGACGAGCACGTGACATTTTATCCAAAGCATGAATCTTATGATTGCTGAATCAGAAGGCCAATACGCTATTGTCATTCACGGGATACGGCAAAGAATGCGAATGTGTCTCAGTTATCAAAATTCAATTCTCATTTCCTCCTAAAGCTAAACTAAAACTAAACTGCCATCGGCGCTGCTATCAACATCGTTCAAGGCCCAATTTCTTCAAGGAAAGAGCTACATCGTCAAGCGAACAAGCAGGGTCCAAAAAGGCATCGAAAACGGAAAGCACATCCTTCGTAGCCGTCTTCGTGTCCCCAGTCGCTTCGTAGATAGCCATCACGTCAAAGAAGTTCAAAAGCTTCTCCTCCTGTTGTCCTTCCAAACCTTCCTGCACCTCCGTTTTCTTGTCTTTACATCGTCGCTCTTCCATCATCGCCAGGACTTCCAACCAAGCGCCCTTGGGATCAACATCGGCGGGTCGAATTTCGAAGATGTCGTCGTCGCTCTCGCAGTCAACGAGCAAACGCACCGTTTCGCTGAACGGATTCGACTGCTCGCTTGCTTGCAATTGAGATCCAGCACCTCGCCCGTATTTCGTAAGTGCCGAGAACCCCTTGATCAACAAACCAAAGGCAGGAATGAAGTGCACCGCAACCGTGAGATTTAGGATGGCCGTGAGGATAGCCATGTTGCGCGTCAGGCTCGGGCTTTCGTCGAAAACGTTGCGTCCGTATTTCAGCAAGGGAATACCCGCCGTAAAGAAGGAAATGAACATTCCGGCGCTGTATCTCATGATCCGCGTGGCCATGAATTCGGGAGAATGGGAGGGATTGAAAAATGACTCCCATGTGAGCGACAGAATGAGAACGAAGAAAACCGAATTGTCACCGAGCGTCTTTACATTTCCGAGCGCACTGATGACCTGAAGAATAGCGACGCTATGAGCGTAAATGACGGACGGCACCTTGAGCGCCCTGTCGGCGGCCCCGTCGGTGCTACGCGATTGGCTGGTCTGAGTGCGGTAAAGATTGATGGCGTCGCGTAAGCTGGCGATACCTCCCTTCGCGCCAGCGAACTTGGCACGCGTCTTGTTGTCGGGGTGGAAAATCTTCTCCTTCGCTTCCATCTCCTCAAGAGTGGCGGTAAGGGCGTCGCCAATTCTTTCAAAGAATGCCGACGCGACGACATCCTGGCGGACTGCTGGGGCCGTGATCTTTGCCCGGCGCTGATCGAGGGCTCGCGTGACGTAGCCCCTCACAATGGGGTAGATGACATGCCCGAACAAGATCACCAGGTTGGGAAGAATGATCGCAGCACTCTTCCAGGGCTTGTCTTCGACGGTGAAGAAGAGTTCGATACAGGCAATGATCTGGGTTGCAACGGAGACACCGAACCGCATGACGAAAGCTTCCCAGAATTGCTTGGGATCGCTCGTTGGACTGAGAGCAACCGTGAGGATTTCCAGCCCCCACATGATGTTGGTAGTGGGCGCTCGAATCTTGTACGCGTTCTCCGCCGAATTCAGGATGACGCCGAGCGACCCTCCTAGAACCACGGAGCTGGCCGCAGCAAGTCCCCATCTGACGCTTGGGGACGCTTCCTTCACGAGCGGAGACAGGTCGTTGACAGCATTCTGCGAAAGTGCCTCGAAGCGGGCTTTCTCCTCTTTTGACAGGCGCTCGTCCAACTCTGCGCCGAGGGCTTCTTGAACCGCTTTGATCGTTTCGAAAGCTCGGCCAATCGTAGAATTGTAGCGTTCAAAAAGGACGTCGCGGGATGACTCGAGGTCTCGGACATTGGCGTTGGCAAGCAGAAGCAAAGCGTTCTGATCCTCGGGCGTAGTGGGTCTGCCGATCGCGTCAAGCAACTCTTCCGTTGATTTACGGGAGAGTTCGTCTTGCGTGTTGGTGTACAGCGCGGACACGAACAGGCGAAGGCACTCCTGCAAGCCCGGGCGCAAGTTTTTAATGGAGAATGGGTCGAACTCGGCGGGGGTGGACATGATGAGAGTGGTGGGTGTTTCTGGGAAAAAGTTTGGCGTTGAAAAATTGTTTCGTTGGTGACGATGGAACGTTGGTGATATTTTGCCATCTCCACCGGCACAGATGCCGCAATAAATACACCGCTAGGACTCACCAGGCGTGTAAACTTGGCATTGTTACGAGCGACGGCTCTTCTTGGAGAAGAGAACTGTGTAGCATATGCTGCACAATCCACATTGCCAAAACGCAATGCTTCTCTGCGGAAACCGGCACATTTCATCACACAAGGATCGGCTCTACTCGTATTCGCAGATGAAAGCTGACGAGGCGCCTGCCAATCATGGCGTCACCAAGATAACGCATCTGGACGAATATGCACCGTCTGTCGCACTGGGATACTGCATGGTCCCTTGTTCAGCGGAGATGACGCCGAAACCTCTTCAACTTAGCGCTGATCGACGCATGCACTGCCCACCTCGTATTCGCAGACAAAAGCTGACGCGGCCCGAGCTCTTTCAATCATGTCGCTATAAATGCAACGCATCTGCACCGTCTGTCGCACGGAGATCCTTCATGGTCCC
>NZ_FNGR01000017.1:0-2069 GCF_900103045.1 Ensifer sp. YR511 | reverse complement strand
AAAAATACAACGCATCTGCCCGTTCTGTCGCACTGGGATCCTGCGTGGTCCCTGGCCAGCAGCGATGACGCCAAAACTTGGTCAGCGGAGCGAAAATAACGCATCGGCGGATGCAATGCGTATTAGTAGAGGAACGCTGACGTGGCCTGGGCTCCGTCAATCATGTCGCAAAAAATACAACGCATATACACCGTCCTGCATCCAGCATGATCCCTGACCTGCGGCGGCGACGCCGAATCCTTCTATGATCAGTGCAGATCGACGAAGTCCATTTTCTCGCAGATGAAGGTCGCTTCAACCAAGGTGTGAACTGGCGCCTACAATAGGGCCTCGCCTGCCACCTTGATGGGCAACAATCCAAACCATCCGCACTCCTCTCCTCCCCTCAACACTTGCCCCTTCCAAAGAATTTTTCTGACTATTTTCCATCTCCCCGTCTTTCATCATGTATGCCCAACTTCCGATCAACAGGAAGCCCGTGATTTCGACCCTGGGAATGGCAGCCCGCCGATACGAAACCCATAAGCTCACCCAGGAGCAGCTCGATGCAATGATCAAGAAACACAGCCTCGCCAACATCTTCAAGGCGTGGGCAGAAGACCCAGAAAGGGTTAGAAGCTGCGGCGCTCAACTGGCAATCCACCGGCTCCTATTTGACTGGTCTCGCGGCATTCCCGACAACAGCACCCAGGCTGGCGCGGCCTTGCTGGAAGCCGGCTTGAGTTGCGGCGAACGGGACATCAGCATAACCCAAGACCGCAAATTCATTGCGGCGCACCCAATGAGCACCGGCCGGTTCCTACTTGGAGAGAGCTTCACGATTGCCGCGACCCCGCTGATGCGTCTTATAGGCAAGAAGCTGGTCATCCAGCAAGTCTCCGATGGTCAGTTCACCGGTAAAAGCCACTCGACGGATGAGGCCATCGAGTCATATGATACGCAACTCCGCCATGCCTTGATGGGGCCGCCCGGCTACAACGAAATCGTGGACGCACGCAACTCGGACGGCGGCGACTTCATCGTCTACGCCTGGAAAAACTTGCAGAGCCAGCTTACGCAGATCCTGATCCAGACCTATCCATACAGCCTCAAGACGTACGATGATTTCGCGACTTACGTTCTCAACCTTTACCCAATGCCGACGGGCTGGCAGAAATCCTTCAATATGGCTGCATGTGTGACCGCCGAAACGCTCCTGATGATGGCCCGCACCATCGCGGCCAAATCGCAATCCCCTATTGCCGATACGAGCGTCCGCAATCTCGAAGGCATTCTCGAGAACTACTACGCCCCCTGGATGCGGCAGCCATGGAAGATGTTCGCTGCCAACCTCGGCATCAGCGACGCCGGAAATTGGCTATCCGCCGATGAACAAAGCGCAAAGCATCCCGAGTCCGGACACGTCTTTAAGAACCCCGACATCATCGAAACGATCAAGGCGATCAAGGCGATCAACAATTACAATAACCGCCTGCGCACCGAACATCCGCATGTCATGCGCATCGCTATGGCCCGGACCCCCGACTTCTTCGAGGATGGAAAGCCCTTCTTCTTCTCCATGGTCACTGGAAAGCCGGCGGCTTGGGCCGAGAAAGGAACCGAGGAGCGATACCTCACGGACGCCGCTGCCGGAATCCCCTACGCCTTGAAGAACGCCGATCTCGTCATGACTGATGATCCAATCGGCTGTTTGGAAATCATTGCAGGTGAAGTTTGAGTGTCGGCTAGAGAAAGGGTTTGCGCTTGGCAGGTCATGGGATCTTCACCGTCTGTTGAATTTATATCAAGTAGTTGTATTGAAATGGAATTTGGGATTCGCGCTTTCGCGCTTACCGTAAACTTTCGTGTACCTTCGGTGAAACCGTCCGAAGCCGGTTTGCGATCGGCAGACCCAATGCCCGAATTTAAGAATTATACAACGTGAGCGATCTCTGACTCGTTTCTGCGGTTTCCAAATCAGTTTGAAGCCTGAATCTGAACTGCCCCCCAATTCGACCGGACAGTCGGCATAAGCAGAAAGGCTCAAGCACAGGCTTGAGGACATGTGTGGACGCCTCCGGGCGCGCAAG
>NZ_FNGR01000019.1:0-138456 GCF_900103045.1 Ensifer sp. YR511 | reverse complement strand
AGCATCGGGCCGTGCAAACCATCGTTGCGGAATACAACCGGATATCGGCAAGCCTCGCCGAAACGCCGAAAGACCACCGGCCCAGGTTCACCAGGATCGATGATCAGACCTTTGATCCATTCGATTGGGACCTCTGCTTTCTGCTAGGAACAAGGTACGCGCCCAAGCTTTGGCAGCCCGTCCTTCGAGGTCATGCCGTCACTGGCGATATCGTCGCGCCCATTCGCAAGCTCGGCGAGACAAAACGGAAAGCGACCCGCCAGGATGCTGCTGAGGTCGCCGAAGCACTCGCCAATATACGAACCTATTTTATGCCGAAGCGAGCAAAGCAGAAGTTCTGAGAAAAATCGCTATTGCCGTTCCGTCAACGCCGAAAGCAGTGGGCTGTTCGTCGCGCTCACGATAGGGTCCGCTTCACGTGGATGGCGGCCTCCGCTGCGCCGAGTAGTGGCACTTGCTTCAGATTAGATCCAGATAGTGGAGCAACGCGATAACGCCGACGACGACAACAACGATGTGTGCCATCTGCTTCATTGTCACGTCGATTGGAAGTTTTTGAACGAACCACAGCATCAGGGTAATGACAAGGCCCGTGACTAGGATGCTGATTGCGATGAACATGCCCAGCGTACTTCAAGGAGCGGCTTTTTCGACTGTAAGTATGTCAGAGTCGGATATCGCCTGTGGAAACTTGCTAGTTGTTGCTCGTGGCAAGTCAACGCGAGGGACGAAACGCGAACAGGCCGCTGTCGGGATCTTTATGTCCAGGGATCGCTGTAGATCCAATATCTGCGGCGATCTGATTGGATGTAATTCCGTTGCCACCATATCCCATGGCGGCATGCGCCAATGCGACGTGGTACCCGCGCTTATCGTCCGCTTTCATGTTATCATGAAAACCAGATTGCAAGCATCCACACAAGCGTCGAGTTCGTCTAGCGACACTGAGAATTACAGGGAGCAACGCCAGTGAGATTGCGCGAGATGCTATCCAGCGAATGCAGCATGCTCATCGCCGAGCAGCGCGTCGCCCGGCTTGGGTGTTGTCGCGACAATCAGCCTTATGTTGTGCCAATTTATTATGTCCGCGCAGAGGGCCAAGTTTTCGGGTTTTCGATGCCGGGACGGAAGATTGAATTCATGCGCAGCAATCCGCTCGTGTGCGTTGAGATTGAGCATTGCACTGATCAGCACTGCTGGAAGTGCGTCATCATTGAGGGCAGGTACCACGAATTCCACAAAGAGACGGACAAGAAACACGCTTGGAACATACTGAAGGTTTACAATGATTGGTGGGATCCAGGTGCCCTCAACTGGGGCTCGGATGCCAAGCCACCGGGGTACCTTCCTGTTTTTTTCGCAATCAGTATGGACAATGTGACGGGCCGCGAAGCGACTCTAGTTTAGGTTGATGCAGGCTATCAGTCAGCGACTGCTGCCCCAGCTTTCGCCTGAGCTGAGTTGAGTTGACAACGCCGACACGTGCTCCAAACTCTGCTTTCATGGGTTATGGAGACATGTAGCCGCCATGCGAAGTCACGCTTGGCAGTTTGTCAAACGGTTGCTCGGCCGCGAGGCAGGCAGCCATACCAGTCCTGTTTCGTCGATGCGCAGCTTCTGGGGCCTTATGCGCGCCTATTGGCTTTCCGAACGCTGGCGCGAGGCTTGGGGACTAACATTTGCCATTCTTGTGCTGACGGCATTGACCGCGCAGGCCAGCGTCTGGTTTGCGGTCACCTCGGGCGAGTTGATAAATCGGATCGCCTACTTTCACCATCCAGCCACACCCACCACGCCCATGGCATTGTTGACTACAGCGGCAACGCTTGCCGCAATCGCGATCATGAGGGACGTGTGTTTCACCGCTGTCCGCCACTTCTTCTCGACTACGCTCCACCGCAAATGGCGCGCGTGGCTCGATCGACGCTTCAACGAAGCATTGCTTGACAGCAACCATACGCATTTCCATCTTCTACAAATGGGCTCAGACGCGTCCGGATCCGCTGTCCCAGCCCCGGACAATATCGATCAGCGCGTCCAAGAATCGATCAAAGGCATGACCGGCGGTGCCATCGGGCTGGGGATGGGCATTGCAGGAGTCGTGCTGTCCCTTGGCTTCGTCGGAAGCAAGCTTATTGAGATGTCGAGCGACGTGAGAGGGTTTGAGTTCCTGGGCAGCTATGGAAGCGCCTGCTTGGCGTTCGTGGCGGTCGCGATTTATGTTGCCGCTCAACACCGTCATTGCCGCCAAGCTTGGTGGGGTTCTCCAGCACCTGTCGGTACGCATGCAATGGGCGGAGGGAAGCTACCGCACCGAATTGAACGGACTCCTCCACCGCAGCTTCCATGTCGCCGTCCTCCATGGAGAGAGGGCCCAGAATGTCCTCAACGAGCGCCGGTATCTCGACATTGATCATACTGGGCCAGCCTGAACCGGGTCACTGCCGGCTATATGGGGTTCGAACTTGTCCATAATTTCATTGGCTCGCGGATTGTCGCCTATGTACCCGGCCTGCTCCCCTACATGGACAACAAGGTCAGTCTGCAGCAGTACGTTACGGGCGCTGAACTGGCGACAGCATTGATCAACGAATGCTCGTGGTTCATACACGTCATGCCCGACATTGCGACGCTGAGGGCGAATGCCCGGCGCATGACCGATCTCGCGAAGGCGATCGAAGCCGTTCAGCGGCCTGAGGAGTTTTATGCGCAAACAGGCCTTTACGAATTCCAGTATACGAAGCAGGACCCGGCGCTCGGCCTGACTGTTGAGCAGATCGGCCTCCTGCACGCGGGGACCGAGCTTCCATTTCTGACGGCTGACAGACTTCAGTTCCTGCCCGCGAGTGGACCTTGGTCGTTGGTGATTCAGGGAGCGGTAAGACCTCGCTCATCAAGGCAATTAGTGGTCTTTGGGCGCACGGACGCGGCACTGTCACAACGCCAAGACACGTCAGAACTCTCTATGCCGCCCAAGACGTCAAGCTTCAGGTGGTGTCCTTGAAGGAACTGTTTTGCCTTCCGGACTCTTCGGGCGACTACCCGGATACGCGTGTCGCGTTGGCATTGCACGAGGCGGGTCTGGGCGAATTCATCGACGAACTCCCCAAGGATGGCCGCAACGGCCAGAGCTGGGACCTGCTTCTATCGGGAGGCCAAAAGCAGAAGCTCGTCCTTGCCAAGATCCTTTTGTTACAGCCGGGCCTCCTCTTTCTCGACGAGACCACGAGCGCGCTTGACATTCAGGCAGTTCACGTATTCCACCAGGCGATCCTGGATCATTGCCCGGAGGCGACTGTGATCGCCGTCATGCATGACGTTTCGCCTATCCGATCAGCAAGCGGCGTCGATTTCTTCGACAGTGTGCTAATGATTGAGAGGGGCGTAGCAACGAAAATGCCCATCGCTGCTTGGCGTCAGACGACGACGTGACGGCGGCTAGGGAGATCACCCCATGCCGCTTGGTTTCGGTCGCCCCCATTATGCGTAAAAACCGGGAACCTCTTCTGCGTCCGCTGGTTTTTCCATTGGATCGGGCGCTACCGGCATTCCGCCGGCACCCCCGAACCTGGAGACTGTCATGAGAACGTTGTTAATCGCGATCGGGTTGGCGTCTGTTTTGGGTGGGTCTGCGTTCGCAGCCGAACCCGCCAAGATGGTCGACACCAAGATGGGCAAGGTTTTGGCTGACGCAAAGGGGATGACCCTCTATACTTTCGACAAGGTTGCCAAAGACAAATCGAACTGCGACAAGGATTGCTTGAAGAAATGGCCGGCTTTCCACGCCGCCGCGAACACTAAAGCGGAAGGGAAATGGTCACTGGTCAAGGCAGCAGACGGCAAGGGAATGTGGGCCTATGAAGGCAAGCCGCTGTACACATATGCCGAGGACAAAAAGGCCGGGGACACCAACGGCGATGGCGTTGGAGGTGTTTGGCACCTGGCCAAATAGCGAAATCCTTTGAACGGGCGGTCTTCCGATCGCCCGCTTAAGGCCATGCCCCTAGTGTGATAGCAACAAAGCAGATATGTTCCGCTCTTGGCGTTGAACATCTGAACCTTTTAAAACGGAACCTGCGCCCCCGACACAGCGTCCCAACGGGAGATCTGTGTCTACGCGGCCGCTGGCGGGTTCTTTTCGCGAGCGACGTCTCCCCGATGCCTGATGGTCACGGCAGTGCCGGGATTTGCACCGCTCAACTGGATTTCGCTCTCCAGGGTCCTGGAAAGTGCGTCGACGATGCCGGTACCCAACCCGGGGACAAGTTTGCCGCTCGGCATACCGATGCCGTCGTCGGTGACACGAAGCGTCCACTCGTCGCCTGTCGAACTATAGTCGATGGCAATTGTGCCGCATTCCTGCCCCGGGAAGGCGTGCTTGAGTGCGTTGATCACCAATTCGGTCACAATAAGCCCGAGTCTGACAGAAACATCGGCTTCAACAGCACTCTCATCAACTGTCACCGATATCGAAACCCGCTCGTCGGCGAGCATGGACGCGCCAAGGCTTTCGCAAAGCTGGGTGAAGTAGGTGCGCAGTTCGACGCTGCCGGCGCCGGACGTACAAAGCTGCCGTTGCACGGCCGCAATCGACATGACCCGGTGATGGGCGTTGTGAAGGTGGCCGCGCGCTTCGTCCGACTGAACCCGGCGTGCGCTCTGCATGAGAACGCTGGCAATGATCTGAAGGCTGTTTGCGACCCGGTGCTGGACCTCCTGCACCAGGATGGCCTTCTCGCGGATAAGGTCATCTTTCAGTTTCGCTTCAGCGCGCGCATCCGTCACATCAGTGATGGCCAGCAGCAGCCGGATATGCGCCTTGTCGCCATCGTCGAGGATCTGCGCATTGACGATCAACTGTCGTGTGCTCCGGTTGGGGCGCTGGAGGTCGATTTCGTAGGCCTCGATCCGGGCGCTTCCGGAAGCGGTAGCGTTTAGGAGCGAGGCGCGCTTGGGCATTGCCCATTCGCCATTTCCAAGCGAACCGAGCGGTCGGCCGGGAACGGTCGCCGGATCGATTTCGAAAGTCCGGCAGAACGATGTGCTCGCTGCAATAACCTTCTGGTCTCTAGACAGGAAAAGCAGCGGCTCGTTCGATGAAACCACCACGGCAAGGGTACTCGCCGCTTCGAAATGGACTATCGGTTCGTTCGACATGAAATGGCCCTCAGGGGCCGAAAACTCGCGGGGCACGATCCATCACTCGGCAGGAACGCCGCGACACGGGACTTCGTGCTGACGTTCGAGTATAAGGTATCATGTCGGGTGCGCGGAGACATCACACTTAATTGGCATCGTCGCTGATATGGCGAGCGGAGTGGCGGGCCGCCAGTCCGTTTCCGCTCAAGGCGAGGGATAGCCGGCGTGCTGCCGACTTCCGGTCGTCGAGTGGAGAGTTTGACTTCCAATGATCTGAACGCCCGAGGAGCTCAGGAGCGGACCTTGGCCAGCGTGACCGAGCGTCTCAATTGGGGCCGGAAGCTCACCGTCCGCTGCTATTGCAAAAAGCAGACATCCGAGGCGTCAGAATCAGCCCATGCCCAACGCTCTCGGAATGCTGTGGTGACCGCCCGCCGCACACGACCTATGGCACGTGTTGCATTATGATTTGCGTGTGCAGCATCGGCGCCTCGCTGCCGAAATAGGTCTCCAGCAGCGGCAGGAAATCCTCCGAAAGGTAGAAGTCTGTCAGCGCGCGGTCTGCCAGCAGGCGGAAGTCGGCGTCGTTGCGACGCAACGCGATCGCATAGGGTTCATGCGTGATCAGGCGATCGCCGACCTCGAGCGAGGATGGATCGCGCGCCCGCTTGGCCAGGTTGATGAGCAGCACCTGATCGGCGATGTAGGCATCGATCCTGTGGTCCTCCAGCGCCTTGAGCCCGTCCTCATGCGTGTTGAAATCGGCAAGCTTTGTCTTCGATTCTTGGATTGCGAGTGCCTCGCGAAGCGTCCCTGCCGTCGTCGTGTTTGCGCGCATACCGATGACGTTTGTGGCAACGCGCTCGCTGACGGCGTGAACGGCCGGCCCGTTGAGAAAGAGCGCCTGCAGGTAGCTGGGCGAATCCTTGCGCAGCAGCGCGCTCGCCCCGGTGAGGAAGATCGGTTGTGAGAAATCGACGATTTCCCGCCTCTTCAAATTCACAGTGATGGAACCGCAAAGCAAGTCGATATCTTCATTCTCTACTGCATCGAAGCCGCCGGCGAGCGTCACCTCAACAAATTCTCGTTTTAGTTGCGGAATTTGATCTTCGATCTCGTCGGCAATCTTGCGGCACAGGTCGATGGCATATCCCACCGGTTCGGCCCCTGGCTGGCGGGTGGAAAATGGTGCTTGATCGAAGATGTAACCGATACGCACGGTTCCGCTCTCCATAATGGAGTTTAGCGTTGCGGCGGCGGACGCCAAAGCCGAAAAGCAAAGGGGGGCGAGGCTCACGAACAGAAACCGCCTCATGCGCTTGGCCATACTTGTCTGAGGGGCACCTGCATGATCCCTATCTCCGGAAAACGGTGTCGAACTCAAAGGCGTTGACCCAGCTTATGGGCTGCCCCTCATATGTCAACCAACGACGCATGGCTTCGCTCGGCCGCATTGGCACAATGGCAAGGTCGACCGGCCTCACGTCGGTCTTTTTTGCGCAAACATGCCGCCACGCCCGATCCACCACATATCTGTTATCGGAGATCGGCTAGCGATGCCCAACGGCCGGGATTAAGGCGCCAAGCAGACCCTTATCGTTTCCATTTCGCGGTAGGCGGAAGGGTAGGCATGCCTATTTAGGCGCGACCTCGAGGCGCTGTTTGAGGAGCCAATTCCAAAGCTCCGGATCATTTAAGGCCGCCCACTCAACGCCCGAATGGTCAACGCCTTCCAAGACACTTAAACGAGCATTTCGCTTTAGACCGATAAGTCGTTCGTAAAGCACGACCGAATCCGACAAAGGAATGGTGTCGTCGCTGGTGCCGTGGAACACCCAAAAGGCTGCCTTTTCATTTGTCCTACTCAGGTAGTGACGATTCCCGCCGCCAGCGATTGGAACGAAAGCCGCAAATTTATCGGGAAACTGTTCTGCCATGGCCCAAGTGCCGAAACCGCCGCGGCTGAAGCCCACGACATAGACCCGCGTGCGATCGACACGATACTTCAACATGACCTCCTCAAGAGCTGCCTCCACTTTCTCGATCGGGTAAAGGAGTTCGTCACTTGGATTCTGAGGCGAAAATACCAGGAACGGGAATGTCTTGCCCTCCTCGATCAACTTCGGAATTCCGCTCGATCTAACTTTCTCAATATCAGTCCCACCCTGATCGCCGCCGTGAAGCCACACGACGAGTGGGTACGTTTTGTCGGAAGACGCATAGTCGTCTGGCGTGTACATCAGATAGTTGAGATCATTTTTTATGTTGCTACGCGATGTCGCGGCCAACTGTTCGGCGTGGGTCACTCCCGCGCTGCACATTCCCCATACGGCCGCAAATACCAGCGCTATGTTGTATCGCGTCATTCGATCACCTCCTCCATGATGTTCAACGTGTAGCCAAATCAACATGGAACCGAGGTAGCGAAACTCAAGCTTTGGCTGCCAAAATGTGTTCGCTAAGAGGTTTTACCTCAATGCGATGAAGACGCCTTCCAACGCCCTTGACCAGCGCGACGCATGGCAATCCGTTCGAATGGCACCATTGCTAAAATCCACCCGCACCATCGTCGAGCGGCTCGGCGATGTGGTCTTATCAGTTGAAAAACTTTAGCGCACTCATATTTACTTTTATGATTATATAATGCAAATACTGCGCACGGCTCAGGAGGTGAGCCTTACCAGCAGGAGGAAATCGCTGTGCGCAATTTTTTTAAACTCGGGCTTCTCGCAGCCGTCGTCGGCAGCACATTGGGATTTGGAACGCTGCAGGCTTCTTCGCAGGATCTGGAGCTAACCATCATGGCGCCAGCCGGTGCTGGCGGCGGATGGGATTCGGCGTCCCGCTCGATGCAGGAAGCCATGATGGCCAGCGGCAACGCGAAGAGCGTGCAGGTCATCAACGTCCCCGGCGCAGGTGGCACAGTCGGTCTTGCCCAGTTCATCGGCTCCGCGAAGGGCAATCCCAGCCAGCTTCTCGTCGCAGGCATCACGCTCGTCGGCGCCAGCATCTCCAACCAGTCTTCGGTCGATTTAACCCAGGTCACTCCGATCGCTCGTCTGACCGGCGATCCGCTGGTGATCGTCGTTCCGAAGGATTCGCCGATTCAATCCATGGACGATCTGCTTGCGACAATTAAGAAGGACGTCGCGACGACGATCTGGGTTGGCGGATCGGCTGGCGGTGCCGATCATATCCTCGCAGCGCTCGTTACCAAGGCAGCGGGTGCCGATTCCAGCAAGATCAACTACGTCGCGTATTCCGGCGGCGGCGAGTCGCTTGCAGCCATGCTCGGTGGTCAGGCGACCGCGGGCGTGTCGGGTTACGGCGAATGGGAAGGCCAGATCAAATCCGGCGACCTCAGAGCACTGGCGATCTCCTATCCGGAGCCGATCCAAGGCATCGAAGCAAAGCCGTTGAAAGCGCAGGGTCTTGATATCGAATTGGTAAACTGGCGCGGTATCTTTGCCGGTCCTGGCGTAGAAGGCGCTGATCTCGATGCGCTTAAGTCTGCAGTCGAGAAGACGGTTAAGTCTGCCGAGTGGCAGGCAATCCTGAAGGCTCGCGGCTGGACCGACTACTATGCTCCTTCCGACGAGTTCAAGGCTTTCATCGGTTCGGAAACTGAACGCGTGAAGACCATCCTTACGTCCATCGGTCTCGCAAACTAACCTGACGAGCACGCGGAAGTCGGCAAGCGCCGCTTCCGCGTGCGACGAGGACACCATGACCCAGAAAACTCTTCGCATACCCAACCGTCCAACGGCGGTGATCGCTGTCGTCCTGTTTGCAATCGCCTTCATTACGTACTGGGATGCCAGTCACATGAAGGTGCGGGCAACCTATGGGATGAGCGCGAGCGCGGCATCGTATTTCGTGGCGATGCTATTCGTAGCCCTTGCCATCGGTCACCTTGTCAGCGCTTTCAAGCCATCGGACATCGAAGTCGAGAGCGCCGACTGGTTGGCCGTCGGCTGGATCGGTTTTGCTCTTGCCGGGTTGATCGGATCGATCTGGATGGGGGGTGGCTTTATCCTTGGGTCCACGCTTCTTTTCGCGCTGACTGCACGGGCGTTCGGTCGCAAGGCCATACTTGTCGATCTCTGTCTCGGGGCCGTTATCGGGGTTCTGGTTTTCCTTCTCTTCAATAAGCTCCTGACGCTCGCGCTGCCGCAAGGCCCGCTTGAGCGCCTCTTCTGAGGTCGCCTTGATGGATACTTTTTCCTTTTTGATCGATGGGTTCGCGCTGGCCATTCAGCCTGCGAACCTGATCTACGCCGCCATCGGCGTTCTGATTGGAACGGCCGTCGGTGTTCTGCCAGGTATCGGCCCGGCACTGACGGTGGCACTTCTGCTTCCCGTGACCTTTAAGCTGGATCCTGGCGGTTCGATCATCATGTTCGCCGGAATTTACTACGGCGGCATGTACGGTGGCTCAACAACCGCGATCCTGCTTAATACGCCTGGCGAAAGCGCATCGGTCGTCACCGCGCTCGAGGGCAACAGGATGGCACGGGCAGGACGCGGGGGACCGGCGCTCGCGACCGCGGCTATCGGTTCGTTCGTTGCCGCGCTGATCGCAACAGCCGGGTTGGCCGTCCTCGCACCCTATCTCGTGAAGATCGCCGTCAAGTTCGGTCCCTGGGATTACTTCGGCCTGATGCTGATTGCGTTCGTCACGGTATCGGCAACATTCGGGTCATCGCCGCTGAGGGGCCTGACAAGTCTGGCCTTTGGGCTCTGGCTCGGACTGATGGGCATCGACCAGTTGACGGGACAGGCCCGCCTGACGTTCGGTGTTCCCGAACTGCTGGATGGCGTCGAGGTGACAACGCTTGCCGTTGGTCTGTTTGCGATCGGTGAAGCCTTCTTTGTCGCGTCTCGTCATCTCTACAGGCCCGAAAAGCCTATCCCGGTTAAGGGGTCGATCTGGATGACCAGAGAAGACTGGAAGCGCTCCTGGAAGCCATGGCTTCGCGGAACGGTGACGGGCTTCCCGATCGGCGCACTTCCCGCCGGCGGCGCTGAAATTCCCACTTTCCTGAGCTATACAATCGAGCGCAAGCTGAGCAGGAAGCCGGAAGAATTCGGTCACGGAGCGATCGAAGGCGTTGCTGGTCCCGAGGCTGCAAACAATGCTTCGGCCGCCGGCACGCTGGTTCCGTTGCTGACGCTTGGACTACCGACTTCGGCCACCGCAGCCGTCATGCTTGCGGGCTTCCAGCAATACAACATCCAGCCGGGTCCCTTGCTGTTCACGCAGCACGCCGACCTCGTCTGGGGACTGGTCGCCAGCCTGTTTATCGCCAACGTCATGCTGCTCGTTCTCAACCTGCCTTTGGTCGGGGTTGTGGGTGAAGCTTCTCAAAATTCCCCTTCCGTGGCTCTACGCAGGCATTCTCGTGTTTGCATCGATGGGCACGATTGCGGCGAACCCCTCGGTGACGGAACTTCTGCTGCTGACGGGTTTCGGTGTCGTCGGATTTGCGATGCGCCGCTACGACTATCCCATCGCTCCGGCGGTTGTCGGTCTTATCCTTGGCCCGCTTGCAGACAGTGCCTTGCGTCGCTCTCTGCAGATGAGCCTTGGCGATCCGATGATCCTGCTCCAGCACCCGAGCTCAGCCATCATGATCGGCATTGCCCTTGTTGCCTTGGTCGCTCCGTTCATGTTCAGAGGTCTCTCGAAGTTCCGTCAGGACGAGGATTGATGGCGCAAATCTGTTTGACTGCGCCGGGCGGCGCACATCACTGTGGCAATTCGAACTGAAAGAACAGGACGCACGGAAAAGGTATGGCCAGGAACAGTCTCTCACCCCGGATCAGCACGGACATTATCGAGTTCGTGAAGTCCAACGCGATGCGAAAGGGAGATCATCTGCCTCTACAGATGCTGGCCGACAATTTTCGTGTGTCCCGTGCTCCGATCATGAGCGCTCTTCAAAAGCTGGAAGAGAGGGGCATCGTGCGAGCCGAGCCGAACCGCGGCTATTTTCTCGCGGTGAACGGCGAGGCAATCGACGATCTTGAGCCCGAAAATGGCCAAGCTACCGAAGGTGACGATGCGATCTATCTCAGGATCGCGGACGATCGTCTGTCCGAGAGGTTTGCCGAGCGCGTCAGTGAGAATGAATTGATGCGGATCTACGGGGTGCCAAGAACCAGACTTTTGAAGATCCTTCACCGGATCGCCGACGAAGGATGGATCGAGCGCCTTCCCGGCAACGGTTGGTCGTTCAAGCAGACCCTTATGTCGAGGAAGAGCTACGAGGAAGGATATGTGTTCCGTGCCGTGATAGAGCAGCAGGCGATGCTGCTGCCGACGTTCCAATCGGATGCGGACGGTTTTCGCAGGGCGCGAGAGACACAGACGGAACTTGGAAATGGCGGATACGAACATTGGTCGCGGGCCGAGATCTTCAAAGCCAATAATGACTTTCACGAAATGCTTGTCGCGTGCTCCGGAAACGAATTTTTCCTCGACGCGATAAAGCGCATCAACAGATTGCGACGCCTTCTGGAGTACCAGATCACCATTGATCGCAGCCGCCTGCCGAAACAGACGGCAGAGCATCTGCACATCCTTGATCTTCTCGAGAGTGATCGACGATCAGAAGCGGCCGCCTTCCTTTACACCCACATCATGGGCGCCAGCAGGATCAAGACACCGCAAGTGTAAAAAGAGGGAACTCCAGGCGAGAAACAATGCGGTCACAATGGAATTACATTTTATTATCATAAGATGGAATTTGCTGGATCGACCTCGCTCCATTGAGGCTGAAGTTTTTCGCTCCGAACACAGAAATGCGATGAGAGACTTAGGATGAGCACGATATCAAAACTCACGGTCAACGAAGTTGTATACGACATCATCGACCTGCCAGCAGAGGCTGGGCATCAGCTTCGGTCGCTTCCATACATCCATCGTATCCTATTGGAGAATGTTCTGCGTACAGCAGGCAAAGATGATGCGCGGGCCAAGGCTGCGATCATCAACTGGCTCGCAACGGGTTCGAGCGAGCTGGAGATCCCGTTTCTTCCCAATCGTGTCATGATGCACGATACCACTTGCGGTCCTGCACTCGTGGATATCGCGGGAATGCGTTCGGCTCTTGCGGAGGCGGGACATGATCCGGCGCTTCTCAATCCCGTTGTCCCGGTGGACGTCTCCACGGACCACTCCTTGGCTGTAGATGCCTTTGGTGGCTCTGCGTCGCTTGAACTCAACATGAAACGCGAGTTCGACCGCAATGCCGAACGGTATCGCTTCATGAAGTGGGCGACGAATACGCTGACCGGGTTCCGCGTTCATCCGCCCGGTACCGGCATTATGCACACGCTCAATCTCGAGCGCCTCGCGACGGTCGTCTCGACGATCGAGAAAGACGGTTGTCGCTGGGCCGCGCCCGACACGTTGATCGGTACGGACAGTCATACGCCGATGATCAACGGCATTGGCGTCCTTGCATGGGGTGTCGGCGGCCTGGAAGCAGAAAGCGTCTTCTTTGGGATGCCTGTCTCGCTCCGGGTACCGGATGTGGTTGGGGTCCGGCTGACCGGTCATCTTGGCGATGGGGTGCTTGCGACGGATTTGGCGTTGACGGTGACGCATATCCTTCGAAAGATCGATCTTCAGGACAAATACGTAGAATTCTTCGGCCCCGGCGTGGCGGCACTGACGGCCGGCGATCGGTCTGTGGTCGCCAACATGACACCGGAGTTTGGCGGTAATTCCGGATACTTTCCGATCGACGACCGTACGCTTGATTATCTTCGGACAACTGGTCGAACTTCTGAGCAAGTGGAGCTGGTAGAAGCATATACCAAGCGCGTCGGGCTTTGGTTCAATCCGGACGACAATCCCCGCTACACACACGTCGTCGAGATCGACCTTTCGGCGATCGAACCCAGCCTTGCCGGTCCCACGCGCCCTCAGGACAGGATATCGGTTGGAGAAACGGTTGCCGCGATTTCTTCGATGAAGCGCGGAGCGGTCGCAAGTGCCGACCCCTCAGAACCAAACGATGGGGCGGTTGCCATCGCGGCCATTACAAGCTGTACCAACACATCCGATCCGCGACTCGTGATCGCGGCAGGCTTGCTGGCACGAAAGGCGCGGTCGTTTGGTCTTCATCCGGCGCCTTGGGTGAAGACATCGCTCGCGCCGGGATCGCCTACGGCGGAACGATACCTCCGGCGGTCCGGGTTGTTAGAGGATCTCGAAGCGGTCGGTTTCGGAATCGTCGGTTACGGTTGCACGACCTGTATCGGCAATTCCGGACCATTGACCGAACCGATCGCCGTCGCGATGAAGGATCGAGGAATCCTTCCGGTCGCCATTCTCTCGGGCAATCGGAATTTCCCTGGTCGCGTACACCCGCAGCTTGAGGCAGGCTTCCTCGCGTCTCCTCCACTTGTCGTCGCATTTGCGCTGGCTGGAACCGTCGAGCTGAATATTTTGAGGGATCCGATCGGATACACGGCCGATGGGCGGGCCGTGACACTGTCGATGTTGTGGCCGACGAGCAAGGAGATTGACGAAGCAGTTGCGCTTGCCTCCGATGCGGTTGATTTCAAGCCAGCTTATGACGAAGCGGAGGCCAGCAAGGCTTGGCGCGAACTCGAGGCGCCGGCGACGACATTGTTTCCATGGGACGAGACGTCGACCTACATCCGCAGGCCGCCGTTCGCAGGCTTTGGAAAAGGCAGCTTACTCGGCACGTATGATGCGCATCCGCTGATCGTTGTCGGTGACGACATCACGACGGACCATATCTCGCCAGCCGGGGCGATCCGGGCTCAGAGTGAAACCGGCCGATATCTCATCGAGCGAGGGGAAGTCCCGACCGACCTTAATGTTCATGCTTCGCGGCGGGGCAACTGGGAAGCGATGGTTCGGGGCTTGTATACAAACCGGGCTGTTCAAAATCTTTTGGGCAGCGAGATCCCACCAGGATCGACGATCCATGCGCCCTCAGGTGAAGTCCTCCCGCTCTGGTGCGCCGCAAATCGCTATGCCGAGAGCAGGCAGTCCGTCGTGATTGTCGCTGGCGAGCGTTATGGAATGGGTTCCTCGCGAGATTGGGCAGCCAAGGGAGCATCCCTCCTCGGCGTCCGCGCGGTCTTGGCTGTAAGCTTCGAAAGGATTCACCGTTCCAATCTTATCGGGATGGGCATTCTGCCAATGAGACTGCCGGAGGGTTTGGGACCAGATGATCTCGCTCTAAAGTCAGGTGACCTCATCGAAATAAATGCCATCGCAGGCCTGATCTCGCCGCGTTGTCCGATCGACATTGCCATTAAACGGTACGGGGGCGAGGCTACCACATTCAAAGCGGTCGCGGCGATCGAGACGGCCGCTGAGGTCGATACGTTGAAGGTGGGTGGAATTCTGCCGCTGATGTTGAAGAACTTGGTCGAATCCCAACGCAGTACGATCTAGGGCGCTAGAATCGACATTTGCGTTGTGCGGGCAGGTGTGCGTTGTCGGTTCGGACGTGATTGATGAGCAGACCGACCGCTTTCATAGGCTCGCGGAGCTATCAGCTTTTTGGCGGCGAGGTCGACGATATCCTTTCATGCGGCGATTTCACCGACATCTTAAGTGGCGGAGCCGGCGCAAATACGTTCGTCTGTGCTGGCCAAGCAGCTAACACGCGAGGCGTCGATCGTATCGTCGACTTCGATGTGCAGGGCCGCGACGTCCTCGAATTCACCGGCCATTCTCCGATCGTCGAATACACCTGTTGTTCAACGAGGTTGACGATGCAGGATCAGGAAACCGTCGCTCAAAGAACTTTGCGTATCGGTGTGATCGTTGCGGTCGCGATCCTGCTTGCAGCTTCGCAAGGCCTCTACTCGGCCCTCTCAGAGAAAGGCGCGACTTCATGAAACTTCCCGATCGGGATGATTTTAAGTTTCAGAGGCCGATACTTCCCGATCGGTAAGGATGACGTTGAAATTCCGAAAATCTTCCTGTACGGTAAGCTAGAACTGGAGACACTGGATGTTCAGGTCCGCACGCGATTTCGGCGTTGCCGTCAGGGAAAAACGTAAAGGCCTCGGCTGGACCCAGACCGAACTTGCCAGCCGCTCCGGCACGGGCGAACGTTTCATAGTTGAACTCGAATCGGGCAAACCGAGCTGCCAGCTCGAGAAGGCGCTGATCGTCGCGCGCACGGTCGGCATCGAGATCGGCGATCTGAAGACAGGCCAATCGTCATCAGTCGCGGCCGAAGATGATCTCGGCTTCCTGCCGACGTTCGGTGATGGTCGATGACAACCATCTTCTATGAAGCTTTCCCCGTCGCATGGATGACTTTCGAAAGCGAATGGCGGCTCGACTACGACTCATCCTGGGAAGCGCGCCGCTCGGCCTTCCCAATCTCGCTGACGATGCCGTTGCGTTCAGGGGTGGTCGATGCGGACAGACTGCTGCCGTGGCTCGCCAACCTGCTTCCGGAAACACATCTCGCGGAAATCGGTCAGCGGCTGAAAGTCTCTCCCCAGGACATCGTTGGCCTACTCGGTCACATCGGCCGAGACACGGCCGGAGCCCTGTCGATCGGCGAACCGCGGAGGGCCGGTGTCAACTTAGAGCCCATCCCGGACGAGGGCGCACTGGAGCGCATTCTCAATGAGCTTCCGGCCAAACCATTCCTGGTCGGAGAACGCGGCGTCTCCATGTCGCTGGCAGGCGTACAGGAGAAGCTGCCTGTCTTCGTCGAGGAGAATGGCACTATTTCCATTCCGGTCGACGGCACGCCGTCGACCCATATCATAAAGCCGGATACCAGAAGGTTGGCGGGAAGCGTCGAAAACGAGGTCTTCTGCCTGACACTTGCCCGGGCATGCGGATTGGAGGCGGCCGAAGCTACGATCGGCATAGCCGGCAAACGACGCTATCTGCTGGTGAAGCGCTATGACCGTTTTACAGATGCGGCGGGTGCGATCCGCAGGCTTCACCAGGAAGACCTTTGCCAGCTAACGGGTCATTTTCCGTCACAGAAATACGAGCGGTCCTCGTCGGGCCGCGGCGTGTCACTGAAGATGATGTTTGACGCCATCAGCGATCTCGTTTCACCCGGCGAACGCCTGAAGCTTCTGGATGCGGTGATTTTCAACGTGCTGATCTGTAATGCCGACTCGCACGCCAAAAACTACTCCATCCTGATCGGCGCTGGCGGATCTGCGAAGATAGCACCGCTTTACGATTTGACGTGCGCGGCGGTGTATCGTCAGGTTGACCAGAGCCTGCCGCAGGGCATCGCCGGACGTTTCATCGCGCCTGATTTGAGGCGAGCCGATTGGCAAGCGTTCGCCGAGGAGGTCGGGTTGAGCGGCGCATCGACTGTCAGGCGCGTCCAGAAGCTTGCGGCGGTAGTTGGTGGCGCCTGCGAAGATGTCGCGAAGCAGATCGTCGACACTGCTGGCGATCCGACGAGGGTCCTGGAGCGCATCACCCATAATATTCAGAAGCGATGCAACCGAATAGATAGGCAGCTTTGAGCTCGGGAAATAGCACCATATCCAGAGAGCCGACTGGAGAAGGGGAACTTGATTGTTGTGCTGCAATCGGGTGCATACGGCCTGAGCGCGAGCCCGGTCGGTTTTGTCAGCCAGCCGGCGGCGCTTGAAATCCTGGTCGACTAGACAGCACTGAGCAAGGACAGAAGAAATTGGGCACGGTGTTGGATGGTTAGCAGAGTAGTTCGCGTCGAACGATGTTGAGCATACCCCTCCCTTTCGTCACGGCATTGCTATTGTCGATACTATTGGTCCGCCTGCGACAGACGGGACCTATCGGCAGATCCGCCTTGTTTTTTGTTGGCGCTTGCACTGCACTGGCGATTATTGTGGGGCTGCGCTGGACCTACGACATTCAAGGGATCCGGTTCGTCCTACCGATCGTCGCGTCGTTGCTGTCTGCCAGCGCCTGGCTGTCTTTCGAATAACTTACCGACGACAGGAGGCACCGTCGAAAATGGGCGCATGTGGTGCCGATCGCAACGGTTGCAATTCTCTCAGTCACCTGGACAAGTTGGCACCTGCTGATCGACCTCGTGCTGGCGATCCGTCTCGGCTTCACTCGTCCGTCCGACACATCGGGTCCTTGCGCGTCTTCTCGCTCGCGCATGGCGCTATCTGCGCGGTCGCAACAGAGCCCGCCCGCCGGCGCTCCGAAACAAGATCGACATCAAGGACATTGTTCGCCGCCGTCAGGAGGTCTCGACAAGTCTTTCGCAGCGCCCGAAGGAAAGCAGTTCGCGCGTATAGGGATCGGCCGGGGCCGCGATGACGTCCTTGGTTTTTCCGAACTCGATGACGTCGCCGCGCCGCATGACCAGAAGCGCGTCGGAGACATGTGCGACGACCTTCAGGTTATGGGTGACGAACAGCATCGACAGCCCGCGGCTTTCCTTGAGATCCGAAAGCAGATTGAGGATCTGTGCCTGTACCGAGACGTCGAGCGCCGATGTCGGTTCGTCAAGGATGAGGAGGCTCGGTTCCAGAGCCAGTGCGCGGGCGATCGCCACGCGCTGTGCCTGCCCACCGGAGAGTTCGCCTGCGCGGCGATCGAGAAAATCGGCCGGCAACCCGCAGTCTGACAAAAGGCCCGCGATCTTGTCGCGCATCGCGGCGTCCTGTCGGCCGCCTTGCGCCAGGATTGGCTCGGCCAGGATATCGGCGATCGCCAATCTCGGGCTCAGCGACAGGAACGGGTTCTGCAGCACGACCCCGATCTTCTGGCGTTCCCGGCGCAGAGCGCTGCCCTTCAGCGCCAGCCAGTCCTGTCCTTCAAGCCGGATCTGCCCGCTTTCCACCGGAAGAAGCCGAAGGATGGCGCGCAGGAGGCTTGTCTTGCCGGATCCGCTTTCGCCGACGATCCCGAGGGTCTCGCCTCTGGCCAAACGGAAGCTCGCACCGTTGACCGCGGGTTTTGGCCGTGTCGCGAAGAGGCCGGCGCTGTAGCGGATGACGAGGTTGTCGACGTCGAGTATCGGGGCCGTGGTCATGCAGCGTCCTCCGGCAAATGGCATAGCCAGCGATGTGCGGCCCGGTTGCGCCCCGGCGGTGGCGTGGCTGCGCACTGCTGGAGTGCCTGGGGACAGCGCGAGGCAAAGGCACAGCCGGCTATCGCCGAGCGCGGCGGCGGTATCGAGCCCTCGATGGCCGCCAGCCGTGCGCCAAGCGGCGCGGCGTCCGGAAGTGCGGCGAGCAAGGCACGGGTGTAGGGATGCCCGGGACTTTGCAGCACGGCGTCGACCGGGCCGGTCTCGACCGAGCGACCTGCATAGAGCACGGTGGCGCGATCGCAGGCCTCTGCAATGACGTCCATGTCGTGGGTGATCATCAACACGGTGAGCCCGCGCTCCGTTACCAGCTTGCGTAGCAATGCCAGGACTTGAGCACCGACCGAGACGTCGAGCGCAGTGGTCGGCTCGTCGGCAATGAGGAACTCGGCGCCGGTCGCCAGCGCCTGCGCGATGACCACACGCTGCTGCATGCCGCCCGAAAGCTGGTGTGGATAGCTACGGAGCACTCTCTCCGGGTCAGGCAGCCCGGTTGCGGCCAGAAGTTCGACCGCTTCCGCGTGCCGGCCCCGATGCGGCAGGTCCCGATGGGCGCGGATCACGTCGTCCATCTGCCTGGCGATGCTGAGCACAGGATTGAGGGCGGCAGCGGGATCCTGGGCGATCATGCCGATACGCCGACCACGCAGTTGCGCCGCCCGCTCGCGAAGATCCTCGCCGTCGAAATTGAACCGATCGGCAACGATGCGGGCACCCTTCGGCGCAAGGCCGAGTACGGCCATCCCGGTCATGGTCTTGCCGCAGCCGGACTCGCCGATAACGCCGTGGACCTCGCCGCGCTCGATCTCGAGGCTGACGGCGCGCACCGCGTGAACCTCACCTTCCGACGTCGGGATGCTGACCGAAAGATTGCGGATATCAAGCAGAGGCACGGCCAGTCCCTCCCTTGCGATCACGCAGCGCATCGCCGAGCACGCTGAAGGCGAGCGCGATAGCGAAGATGGTCAGGCCCGGCATCGCAGAATACCACCAGCGCGCGGGGAAGAACTTTCTTCCAGCGTCGACCATCTGGCCCCAGTCGGCAGTCGGCGGCAATACGCCAAGGCCGAGGAAGGAGAGAGCGGCGGCGGTCAGAAGCGCCGGTCCGACATCGAGGGCTGCCTGCACCGTCAGCGGCCTGCCGGTCGCCGGCAGGATGTGGCGCAGGATGATGCGCCAATGCGAGACGCCGGAGAGCTGTGCCGCCTCGACATAGGGCTGGCCACGCAACACCAACACCTCCGCACGGGCGAGTCGCGCATACCAGGGCCACCAGGTGACGGCGACGGCGATGACGCTGTTGAGAAAGCCTGGTCCGAGGGCTGCGGCCATCAGCACCGCCAGCAAGAGCGCCGGGAAGGCGAGAAAGACGTCGGTACCGCGCATCAGCGCTTCATCGATCCACCCGCCGAAGTAGCCGGCGGCAAGACCGATCGGCAGCCCGATCAGCAAGGAGAAGGCGACGATCAGCATGCCGTTCGTCAGGGATACCCGCGTCCCGTAGACGATGCGGCTCAGAATGTCCCGGCCGAGATGATCGGTCCCCAACCAGTAGTCGGCAGAGGGCGGTGAAAGCTTGGCGGCGACATTAGGCCCGCCGGCCCCCTGCAGGGGATAGGGCGCGATCCACGGTGCGAGGAGCGCAACGAGCACGAAGATGAGAATGACAGCCAGTGCGAAGGTGCCAGGCCAGCCGAGGCGTTTGACAAGCTTTTTCATGACAGCGCCACCCGCGGGTCGACAAGGGCCTGAGTGATGTCGATTAAAAGGTTCATCACGACGTAACAGATGGTCACGACCATGGTGACGGCGGCGATGACCGGAAAGTCCTTGGCAAGGATCGCTTCGGATACGTAACGGCCAAGACCCGGCCAGGCGAAGATAATCTCGATGAGCACCGCGCCGGTCAGGGCATAGGCGAAGGAAAGGCCGATCACCGTCAGTGCGGGGCCCATGGCATTCGGCAGCGCGTGACCGAAGAGGATGCGTGGTTCGGAAAGCCCAAGTGCGCGGGCAGCAACGATATGCCGGCGCTCGAGGATTTCGATCATGGCCGAGCGGGTCAATCGCATGGCGACGCCGGCAGGATAGGACGCGAGTGTCAATGCCGGCAGGATGAGGTGCGTCAGTGCGTCGCCGAATGCCTCAAGGCGCCCGGCGATGAGTGCGTCGATCAGGTTGAAGCCGGTCACCATCGGCAGCGGCGCCGAAATCGCGATCTCTCTGGAAAGTCGCCCGGAGAGTGGGAGGATGCCCAGCCATTGCGCAAAGATGAGCTGCAGGATCATCGCCAGGAAAAAGGTCGGCATTGCGACGGCGGCGATCGAGCCGAAACTGCAGAGCCGGTCTGCCCAGCCGCCTTGCCGCGCTGCAGCAATGACGCCGAACGGAATGCCAATCAGGAGCGCAAGGCCGGTCGAAAAGATGGCGAGCTCGAGAGTGGCCGGAAGATAGGCGCGGAGATCCTCCGCGATGAGACGCCTGGACTTGTAGGATATGCCGAAATCGGCGGACGCCATGGCGCCGGCGAACGTCGCGAAACGGGCAGGGAGAGGCGCGTCCAGATTGAGTTCCTGGCGCGCCTTTTCGATTTGCTCGGCCGTGGGACGCGGGCCCGCATAGAGCGATGCGGGGTCCGACGGAACGACCTGTGCCACCACGAAGACCAGGAAGGTCACGCCCACCAACACGAAGGCGGAGAGAAACGTGCGGCGCAGGATGTAGCGTAGAAGTTCCATCAGACCCCCCGCGTGCCCTACCGGCTCAGATCGTTGACGAAGGCGATGTGACCATAGGCCGGATTGTCGGCGTAGCCCTTGATGCCAGCGCGGATGATATGGACGTTCGGCTGGTCGAGCATGAAGATCGCTGCCGCATCCTCGATGATCTTGCGCTGCGCCTCGATAAACAGCGCCTCGGCGCGCGGGCGGTCCGTGCCCGAGAGCTTGGCCGCTTCATCGATCTTGGTGTCCACCTCGGCATTGGAATAGTAGCCGAGATTGAAGTTCGGCTTCTCTTCGCTGTGGAACAGGTTGAAGAGGTAGTCGTAGGGGGTGACGAAGGTCGGCCACCAGAACATGACGAAAATGTCCTGCGCCGCCTCGGGGTTCGATTTGCCGAGCTGCCATTGCGCTTCCCATGCCATCGGCTGGAGTTTCAGGGTGATGCCGAGCGTCTCCAGGTTGGCCTTCCAGAGCTCGCCTGCCACCGCCTCGATCGCCTGGGACGTGGAATAGGTCATGACCAGTTCCAGGCCCGGCTCGATGCCCTCTTCGGCAAGCAATGCCTTGGCTGCTTCCAGATCGGTCTTCGGGATCGGCGCGTTGGCATCGTGGCCCCAGATACCGGCCGGGACGACACCCTTGGCGCGGGTGCCGAAGCCGCTCGTACCCGCCGAGATCACGTCGTCATAGGGAAAGGCGAGCGACAGGGCCTGACGCACCTTGACCTTGTCGAGCGGCGCACGCTCGACGTTGTAGAGGCCGAACAGCGTTTCGAAAGAAGGGTTCACGACCACGTTCAGGTCGGGATTGGACTTCAACGCCTCCAGATTTTCGTAAGGGAGGCTGTAGGTCCAGTCGGCCTGGCCGCTCTCGATCATGTTCTGGGCGAGCGTCGCATCCTCGACGATTTCGAAGGAGATCGTCTGGAAAGCGCCGTCCGGCACCTTGCCCCAATAACCTTCGACGCGGTCGAGGACAGCGCGCTGGCCGGGCTCGTAGCGCGAAATCTTGAACGCCCCGGTCCCTGCATCGTTGCCGGTGTTGAACCAGGACGCTTCCTTGTCGTGCGAGGAAGGCGCGTAGATCCAGGCGGCAAAGCCGGCCGACGCGATGAGGTCGAGTGGCTGCGGCTCGGAGAGCAGGAACACCACCTTTAGTGGCTCCGGTGTTTCGATGGACGCAACCGGCCCCCAGATGAAGGACGCGCCACCACCGATCTTCTTGGTCCGCTCGATCGAGCCCTTGACCGCCTGCGACGTCAGCGGGCTGCCGTCGTGGAACTTCACGCCATCGCGCAGGGTGAACGTCCAGGTCTTGCCGTCTGCGCTCACGTCCCAGGAGGTTGCGAGCAGGGGCTCGATTTTGGCTTCGGCCTTGTCGGTCGCGGGAATGTAGCGCGTCAGCCCTTCGTAGACATTGGCAAGCACCGCGCCGTCGTTGGAAAACGAGGTAGCCGGGTCAAGGTCCGGAAAACTCGTCGGATAGGCGAGCGTGAAGATGCTGCTGGTACCCTCGGCCATCGCAAAATTCCAATGCGATGCGGCGGCTGTGGCGAGAGCGGTGAGGGCGGCGGTTTTCAAGAAATTGCGGCGGTTCATGTCGGGCTCCCAATCGAGTTCTGGAGGGGCGGACGCTTAGGCGTCTTCTTTGTAATGGGGTACGGCAGGCGCATCCGCAGACACGCCCATCGGCACAAAGTCGAAATCGTAACCAAAGGCACGCGGGCCGACGGAGGCGAGCGCGATCTCGCTGCGCAGCAGCACCGGTGCAGGCATGGACAACACGTCGATGCGCAGCCCGTAGCGCAGCTCTTCCGTGCCGATCGCCCGGCCGGTTTCCGAATCCACGATGCAGATCAGGTCCGGCACCATGGTGATGATCTCTTCGCCTTCGCGCGCGATCAGATATTCGTTCTGGATGTCGACGGTGAGTGTCCGGCCTGCGTCGGCATCCAGGCCCGCAACCGTGAGCTTGCCGCGGGTGAAGCCCGCCATGACGCGGCGGCTGATATCGGTCACCTTGCCGCGCATCAGCCGCACACCACCGGACTGCTTCAATATGGCCTCGACCGGGTCCTCCTTGGCCGCGCGCGCGTTCATGACGGCGTCTCCGAGACTCCACGCCTGGCTGGTGGTGTGGGGCACGCCGAAACGGCGGACGAATTCACCGGACATCGGCGCAGTCGTCATCAGCGCGGTGCATCCCATGGCAATGGTGCTGGCGCGTAACAGCTTCTCCAGCATCTTCGGCGTCGTCGCGTCGGTGACGACGAGCACGTTGCCGTCGGCGTCGGCAAGGGCCGCCGGCTGCACCGCCTGGCCGTGGATGAAGAAGGTCGTCATCTGCACTTCGGGGAAGGCCCGGCCCATGCCGTCGGCATCGACGACAGGCAGATCGACCATCGCTGCCGTCAGCATCGGCGCAATGCCGTTGCCGCCACCGACCTCGTCACCGAGCACCGCATCGACCTTGCGGCCGAGATGCCGTTCGAGCGCGTTCAATAGCCGGACGCCCTCGCTGCCTTCCGGGATCTTTTCGATGCCCACCGTCGGGGCGCCGATGCCGCCGATACCCAGGATCTGCGCATCCGGTGCCATGTCGGCGGGGCGCACCATGCGAATGCGCTTGCCTTCGCGCAGGAGCGCCTTGGCGCGCAGAAGGCCATGGTAGGTGCTGCCGCCACCGCCGGTTCCGAGAATCCCGCAGCCGATGGCGATGCGATCGATATCCGCTTCGCTGAGCGTCCAGTACTTCATGCCCGCAACTCCCCTATCACTTTCGCGGCGACGCGAACGGCGTTGCCGGGCAGGTACGCCAGCGGCGTTTCTTCAATTTCGGCAAGGGTGGTCGTCTCGGCGTCGGCGCCGGCCTCGACGGCGCGCGCCCGTGCCTCAGCGACGATGGATTCCAGTGCGCGTTCCCGGGTGGTGCCTTCCAGCGAAACCACGCTGTCCACCTCGCCGGAGACCTGGGCAATTGCCGCGCCGATGGCGTTGGCCGAGCCGAAATGATCCGGCTTCAGCGAAACGGAGGTTCCCTCCAGCAGGCCCTCGACCAGCACTGAGCCGCCGCCGACAAGAATGGCGGGGATCGGATCGGCGCTCGGCTTCATGCGGTCCAGCACCGTTTCGATCCTGGCTTTCATCTGCGCCAGCATCTGCTGGGCAAATTCCGGCGTGATGCGGCTGAGGCGGTCGCGCTCGCCAAGGTCGACAAGGCCGGCAGCAACGGCGACGTCGGTGGCCGTCAGCGTGTCCCCGCCGAAGCAGAGAGCCTTTTCCGGCAGGCGAAATCCGACCGAATCCGGGCCGATCGTCGAAGACGAACCGGGGCGTATGATGCTGCCGCCGCCGAGCCCGAAAGAGTAGACGTCCGGAACACGGAAATTAGTCGGCACGCCGCCGATCTCCGCGCCCTCGCTGCGGGTGCGCGGGAAACCGGCGACCAGCATGCCGATATCCGTGGTGGTGCCGCCGATGTCGATGACCGCTGCGTCGGATAGCCCGGTCAGGAAGGCCGCACCACGCATGGAGTTGGTCGGTCCGGACGCGATCGTGAAGACCGGATAGCGCTCGGCGAACTCGGCCGCCATCAGCGTGCCGTCGTTCTGCGTCAGGTAGAGCGGGCAGGTGAGGCCGAGCGCGGCAAATGCCGCGCGGAAGGCGCCGACCGTCTCGCGTCCGAGCGTATGGAGGCTCGCATTGAGGATGGTGGCATTTTCGCGGGGCAGGAGGCCGGTGCGACCGACGCGGTGCGACAGGCTGATTGCCACGCCGGGCATTTCCTCGGCAACGATTTCCGCCGCGTCGTTTTCCATTTTCGGATCGACCAGGGCAAAGACCGAGCAGATCGCGACGGCGGAGATGCCGCGCGCCCGCCAATCGCGGCATGCCGCGCGGATCGCCACGTCGTCGAGCGGGGCAATCTCGGAACCATCGTAATTGACGCCGCCGCCAACCAGAGCCGCACCCCCGTCAACGACGGGGCGAAGTGTATCCGGCCAGTCGATCATGGGTGGCAGGGAGCGCGTCGCCGCACCGCAAAGGCGCAGAATGCCCACCTTTTCAAGATGCCGACCCTCGACGATCGCATTGAGGAAGTGTGTGGTGCCGATCATTACCGCGTTGACCGCGCCGGCAGCAACGCCTGCTTCGGCCAGAACGGTGCGGATCGCCGCGCTGACGCCCGATGTCACGTCCGCGGTGGTAGAGGATTTCACCGTGGCCAGGACCTCGGCGCCGCGCAGCAGCGCCGCGTCCGTGTTGGTGCCGCCAACATCCACTCCGATACGAAGCATGGTCTATCCCTTTTTCTTGCCGCCGAGGTCCGTACCGCGGCTGATCGCGGTCGTCCTCGTGCCGAATACCTTGTAGAGGCGCAGCACGACCGAGCTCGTGACGCGCCTGATGCCAGGCAGTTTGCCCATTTCCTGATCGATGAATTCAAGCAATGCCGCGTGGTCGGCCACGAAGAGCGAAGCACTGAGGTTCGCCGTGCCGCTCGTGGCGGCGAGGTAGCCGATCTCGTCGTACTCTGCGAGCAGGATGGCGACGTCCTCCTGTTTGCCGGGCTCGACCTCGATCAGAAGTTCGACCTGGACATCGCGTCCGAGCGCGACCGGATCGGGAATAGCGCCGATGACGATCATCTTGGCCTGCAGCAGTCCGGCAATGCGGTTGCGGACTGTGCGCTCCGAGACGCTGCCGATCCGGCCGGCGATCTCGGCCGCCGAAAGGCGCCCGTCTTCGGAGAGATAACGGATAATCTCGCGGTCCAGATCATCGACGAGGTAGCGTTGGGTCATCACCGTTTCCATTTCGGCCTTGATAGGCAAAGTAAATTTCCGAAACGGAATTATGTCAAGAATATTTCAGTCGATACCGTCGAATCGTTTCAAAAATATCCCGATTTAGGCGGTATTCATGCAGATTGTTACCGAATCGGCATCTGCAGTGGATCGCGGGCTTTGTCGGCGGCGACAATTTCAGCCAGCCTTGGCATCGCCTTTTTCCTGGAACGGGCGAGGGATCTGTCGAACCGCAGCTTCGAGCGCCGGCCCGAGCGCGGCGTCCGGTCTATTGGGACAGGCGACTGTTTGGCGCTTGATTGTCTGGCCGACGGTGCTACGGCGGTGCGACACTAGACAAATACACGGGCCGCTCGCCCCTGCTTTCGCTCCGCATCGTTGTAGTAGCGCGCCGCCTGCGTCACCGATTTTTGCAACGACTGCTGCATAGCTTCAGGCAGCGGTATGCCGCGATTGGCCGCCGCCTGAGGCGCATCGGGGCCTGTCTGTACTAGTACGGAAATGGCAATGCATAGCGCTCGCGAATGGTTTGTTCCTCGTAACGGTTACGATAAACACCGCGGTCCTGGAGGATCGGGACGACCTTCTTCACGAATTCTTCGATGTCATCAGGTGCCCGGGGCGGCTGAAGCGTGTAGCCGTCGACGGTGCCGTCCGCCCAAAGGTCGATAAGCGCATCGGCGACCTGTTCCGGCGTCCCGAGCAGCAGGCGGTGGTGCCCTTCCGAGCGGCGCACAGCCTGCCTGGCCGTCAACTTCTCATGTGTCAGCAGATCGGAGAGACCAAGGCCCATTCCGACCGCCTGAAGACGGTTGGGATCCGGAACGAAACGCTCGGCATCCAGAATGGCATCCGGATCGAAATCGTTGGGATCAATACCGTTCTCCCTGACGAAGCGTGCGATCAGGCCGTCCTCCGAGCCCGCGCCGCTGAAGAGTTCGTGTTTTCGCAACGCCTCCTCTTTCGTCTCGCCAAGGATCACCACCACCCCGGGCACGATCTTAATGCCCTTCGGGTCGCGACCGATGGCTGCAGCGCGATCCCTGACCTTCTTGCCGAAGGCCTGGCCAGCAGGGCGGGAGAGGATGTTGCAATAAATGATCTCGCCATGGCGGGCGGCGAGCTCGATACCGCCTTCGGATGCGCCTGCCTGCGCGATCACCGGATGGCCTTGAGGGCCACGCGGCACGTTCAGCGGTCCCTTCACTGCGAAATGATCGCCTTCGTGGTCGATCGCATGCGCACTCGCCGCATCCCAGAACCGTTCGTCGGGCACATGGCCGTCGCGGGCGGGATCCCAGCTTGCCCAGAGTTTCTTGGCAACATCGAGAAATTCGGAAGCTTTAGCGTAGCGCTCGGCTCGTGGGGGCAGCGGCGCCGAGCCGAAGTTGGCTGCCACATTCGGATTGAAGGACGAGACGATGTTGATGATCAGCCGGCCACCGGCCACGATATCCGTCGACTGGGTGCGGCGGGCGAGATTATAGGGCGAATTGTATGTGGACGACATGGTTGCGACGAAGCCGATGTCGGGCACCTGTGCCGCAAGCGCCGTACAGAGGATGAGCGGGTCGATGGTATGGAATGGTCGGCTGTTCGGGTCGGTCATCAAGGCCGGATGATCGGAAAAGAACACGGCGTCGAACAGGCCTTTGCGGGCGAGTTCCGTCAGGCGTCTGTAGTATTGAGGGTCATAGATGTCGTGGCGGCACCCGCTGCGATATTTCCAGGCGGCCGGCAGATAGCCTGTCGTGTTGATGCCGACATTGAGGTTGAGCGTGCGGGGCATGCGAATTGAGGTCCTTCAATAGGCCGCGGTGAAGCGGCGGCGGATGAACTGTCCCTTGTCGAGTTCATCGAGAATGGCGACGGCGAAATCGGCTTCGGAAATCCGGCTTTCGCCCGTATCGTCTCGCAGAAGCGCATCCTCGCCGAGCCTGAAACGGCCGGTTCTTTCGCCGGCCTTGATCGAAAGAGGCGGGGATACATAGGTCCAGTCGAGATCGTGCTCGCCGCGTTTCAGACTGCGCAGGATCTCTCGGTTTCGCAGCGTGTGAGCCTTGTGGTCCGCCGGGTAGAAATCACTGTCGACCACGTCGACGCCGGGGCTTGCCTGGAGGCTTCCGACGCCGCCGACGATGATGATGCGGCGGACGCCGGCGCGCTTGACGCCTTCAAACAGGGAAGCATGTGCATTCTCGATGAGAACCGCGGCATCTTCCGCCGAATGGCGGCGCAGACCGGGACTATAGGCACTGATGACCGCATCGTGGCCGGCGGAGATCTTTGCCACTTCCTCCGGATCGGCAATGTCCGCCTTCAGTGCCGTGAGACGCTCGGCAGGTTCCAGGTTTGAAGAGCGCGTCACGGCTGTCACGCGGTGATTTCGCGAAAGAGCTTCCTTGCGGATGTTGCTGCCGATGTTTCCTGAGGCGCCGAAGACGACAATGGACATGATCGATTTTCCTTAAGGGCTAAAGGGCAGGTATCGCCTTGAGCGGTTGATTGGCGCCGACATTGCGCTGCATGGCGGAAAGCGACGACCGCACGGCCTCGTAGCCGTGTTCGCGCATGGCGTTTTCGTAGTCGTTTAAGGCCGCAAGCAGGGGCTTGCCGTGGCGCCTTGCGGCGACGAGTTCGCGTACGAGCAATCCGGAATCGTAGAGGGCGGTGTTGCCGCCAAGCGCGCGGAAATAGGTCATCGCGTGGATCGCGTCGCCGAGTAACGTCACCGGACCGCTTTGCCATATCGCGCCGGGTGTGGAGCTCTTGACCTTGAGGAAGGCGACCGTCGACGGGTCGCTGTGGCGAATGAGGTTCAGGATGCGCTCGTCCCAGTGACGGATACGGTGAAGCAGCGTTTCGATGAGGGCCGCGCCGTTGAGCCGTTCGAGCAGTTCGTCCGGCCCGAGTTCATCCGTGTCATAGGCCGTGTTCCACCAGGTGTAGCTGGTGGAGTTGTTGAAGTGGAAGCCAGGGATATCGGCATGGCCGGGATCTTCCCTGCCTATGAAATCGTGACGCGCATAGGCAGACGGATCCACCCGATGGCTGGTGATCATCAGACCACGACCGTCGCGCGGGCGGATGTTGGTATTGAACTCGGTCAGCAGCGGTGAAATGCCCTGTCGTTCCGCTTCATCGATCGTGATCTTGCCGGCCAACCGGCGCACCCCAGTGTCGATGCTCTTGAGGTCAGGCAGGAGTTGGCGACGCACCGCCGATCCCGCCCCGTCGGCCCCGACCAGAAGATTGGCGTGTACGGCCGAGCCGTCGGAAAAATGCGCAAGCACGGTTCCGTCGGCAAGCTGCTCATAGCGCTCGAACCGTTTGTCTGTGTGAAAAAGGCCGTCGAGCCCGGACAGGAGGATCTGGCGCAGCGTGATGCGGCTGACCGATTTCTCGATGTGCGTATCTTCGGGTTCGCCTGATCCCTGGCTCGTGTTCTCGAGCCTTTGGAATGTCTCATCGAGAACAAGGTTTTCCGTCGGCGCAAGCCCGAGCGTATCAAGGAAGGCTTGAAAGAGGTGCGCCGGAAGGTTCGCCTGAAGCGCGTCGATGCCCCGTTGCCGGATCCGCATGCGGAAACCCTGCACATAGTCCGACCGGACCTGGTCGCGCTCGAAGACGGCGGTGTCGATGCCGTTCTTCTTGAGGCCTTGCGCGAGGGCGAGCCCACCCGGTCCCCCACCGATGATGGCGACGTCGATGAAGGGTATGGTCATGGCTGGTACTCGGGGACTGCGGTTTCGGCGGTCACTTGTTCGAGGATGAAGTCGGCGGTGGTACGGGGCGAACGGCCAAGCAGTGTTGGAATGACGTCGGTCGTCGTCGCGGCGCGGCCGGAAGCGATCAATCTTACGAATTGCGCAACGGCGCGGTGTTCGAAGTCACCGTCTTTTGGAACCGTCTGGGGCGGCTTCTCGAGGGCAGCAATCGGCCGTTTCAATGCAGCCGTCAGCAGAGCGGCGACCTGTCGGAGCGACACTACGTCCGGGCCGGTGAGGTTGAGCGTGCGCCCCCGGATGCGATCGGCGAGAAGTTGGTGCACCGCGACATCGGCGATGTCGCGCGCGTCGATGTAGCCGATGCCGGCGTCGAGGTTGGCTGCGACGACCTGACTGTTCGTGATCGCGTTCCGGATGGTGTTGGCGAGCGAGACCTGCATCCAGGCATTGGGACGAAGCGAAACAGCCTCGGTCGGAAGGCCATTCAAGTGCCGTTCCACGGCAGCGTGCGCTTCACCGGAGATAGAATTCCCTGGCGGCTCGATCGTCCAGTCGGAGCCCGAGATCTTGACGATGCGGGAAACATTTGCGGCGACGGCAGCATCGGCGACGGCGACCTGGTCCGTGACGAGCCTCGTGCTGATGGGGGATAACAGAAGGAGGCGCCCGACGCCTCGAACGGCCGTGTCGAGCGCGGCGCGGTCGCCGAAATCACCTGCGGCAATCTGCAGAGTTTCACCGAACAGGGCACGTGCCGTCTCCGGCCGTCGGGTAAAGACGCGAACCGGTTGTCCGCGTGCGAGAAGTCGTTCGACGACGAGGCGCCCAAGCTTGCCGGTGGCGCCGGTAACGAGGATCGGCCTCTCACTCATGCGGCGGCCCGCTGCAAGGCGGCCTCTAGCGGTCGGCGATCAATCCAACTGAAGACGTCGAAATCGGCCGGAATGAACTGCCAATCGAGAAGGAAGCGCTTGAAGTGGTCGAACGCGGCGATCTGGTTTTCGTCCAACGCCAGACCGAGATGACGGTGGACGTCCGCGCCGTTCGCCGCCCAGACGGCGTCCTCGCCGACGCCGATCTCGTTGGCGATGAACCGAACTGCTGTGTCCGGGTTCGAGGCCGCCCAATCACCAACACTGGCGACGGTCGACACAAGATCGACGACGAGGTCGAAATGCTCGTCAAGAAAGCGGGCGTCGACTGTCAGCGGCCTTGGCGTGCCATTGTTGATGCGGATCTTTGGATCCGGATGGAAACCGAATTCCGCCACCACAACTGCACCGATCTGATTGGCGAGCACGATGCCTTCTGCACCTTTGACGAAGAAAGCGTCGATCTTGCCCGAGGCCAGGGCCAAGAGTTCCTCGCCATAGGGATATCGGCGCTTCAGGCCCAGGAAGGCGGCGTTGCCCCGTTCGATGAGGTTGCCCTCGTTGGTGTCGAGATAGACGAGTTCGACATCACCGTGATCAAGGCCGTCGAGCGAAAGCGCCGAGACGATGCCTTTCAAGGCGGTGGCCCGCTGAAAGTCGACGACGTCGGAACTGGGCTTGCGTGGTACGCCGATGCGGCGGCCTTTCAAGTCCTTCGCGACAGCGATCCCGGAACCTGGAAGCGCGATAATCGCCTGGAACTCGTCTGTCGTGGTGATGCCGACAACGCGTGTCTCGCGCCCACCGGACCGCGCCCAGATCGGCGGAATGTTGCCGCCCTGTCGGAACGAGTAATCGAGCGCATGGGTAAAGTGGCTCTGGCGGACCGACGGATCCTTGCTGTCGCGGATCGAGCGGACGGCAACGCCGGCGTTTTCAAACTGTCTGTCGACCCAGCCGAGCTGATGGGCGATCGACAATGGTGTCGGGGCGGGGCAGCGCGTGTACCAGACGGAAGAGAGGGAAGACATCAGGGAACTCCTAGCGGCCGCCGACGACGGCAAGACGGGGTTGCTGGGGAGGTCGAACGGGGACCGGCTCGAGCGCAACGGCAGGTGCAGCGGTGTGGCGGTTGATTGCGGCCTTGGCGAGCATCGTCCGGATCAGGTTGTTTTGCGGCGCGTGCGCCTTGCCGGAAAGCGCATCGCGATGATGGCGTTCCAACGGATTGTCGCGACTGATGCCGGGGTTACCGCCCAGTTCGAGCGCAAGGGTCGTCACGGTGATCGCGTTGGCGATGACCGTGTGTTTGACCGCGGCGGCATCGGCGCCGAAGGGGCGCCCCGCATCGAAATCCTCGGCGATCGAGCGCAGGAGCCGGCGGTTGACCGTTAGCAAGACCTCGATCTCGCCAAGGCCATCCTGGATGCGGGGAACGGTGGAAAGCGGTGCACCGAGGCTTGCCGGTGCGCGCGAGGTCGTAAAATCGATCAGCCAGTCGCGTGCGCCGCGGGCAGCACCGTCGTAGATCGCGGGGACGAGTGAGAAATACCAGGCGCCCATGCGCTCGTCACGTTTCAGTCCCTCGCTCGCCGGCGCGATGTCGAGAACATCGGCGAGCGGGATCGCGACGTCGTCGAGGATCAGGTCGTCGCTGTTGGTTGCTCGCATGCCCGTTGCGTTCCAGGTCTTTTCGACGCGAATGCCATCGGCTGATGTCGGAACGAGGAATGAGCCCAGCCTCGGCTCCGGCTCGTCGGTAACGGCAAGCACAGACACCCAGCGCAAGAGCGGGATGCCGGTGGCGTAAGTCTTGTGGCCCGTAATGCGCCACTGATCGCCAACGCGGCGGGCAACCGTTTCGGGCAAGGAACCATGCGATGGCGAACCGACGCGCGGCTCCACCTGTGCCGCGTTGATGAGCGCGACACCCTCGCGATTGGCCCGGGTGACACGCTCGACAAGGTGGGGCGGCCACTTGCCTGAGGTTCGCACCGAAAAGTGCTGATTGTAGTGCATCGAAAGAACGAGAGCAGTCGATGGCTCTCCACGCGCGATTGCCGAGACGGCCGCCAGCGCTTCCGTCAGTCCACCGCCGAGGCCCCCGTGTTCGAGCGCTGTGACCAGGCCAAGGAGCCCCGCCTCGTGCAGCGCGTCGAAATTGGCGAAGGGGAATTCGCCGGTTTCATCATAGTGGCGTGCTGTCAGGGCGAAGCGTTTTCCGAGTTCTTCGGCCTTGGCAATCACCGGTTCGAAACGTGTGGGATCGGTCATCGGCTTTACTCGTTCAGGCGACAGCGCGGGCGTCGAGTTCCGCCCAAGGGCGCTGGTCCACCCATTGGTCGATGTCGAAGTTGCTCTCGAGGAACCCCCATTCATGCAGGAAGTCCTTGTAGTGTCCGATTGCCGCGACGAGTTCCGGTTCGAGGCCGATGCCGAGATGTTTGTGGAGATCCGGACCGTTGGCCGCGGCCACGACCTCTTCTGAGGCGCCGACTTCGCGGGCAACAAAGCGACGCACCTCGTCGGGGTGCTCTTCGGCCCACGAGCCGGCCTGCTTCAAGGTCGAGATCAGCTTGGCGACGAGATCGGGCCGATCTTCAGCGAGCCTTTCGTCGACGGTCAAAACCCGAGGGGAGCCGGAATTGATGCGGATCTTCGGGTCCGGGTGGAAACCGAATTCCGCGACCGTGTGAGCCGCAAAGAGATTGGCGACGGCAATACCGGGCGTGCCTTTGACATAAATCGCGTCCACCTCACCGCGCAGCAGTGCGGCCGCTTCCGGCCCGTAGGCCTGCCGGTTTCTGAGGCCGTGGAGCTGCGGGCCCTCCCTGCCATCAAGAACGCTTTCGGAAAGCGGGATATCGACGATCTCGACATCGGAGGGCGTGAGCCCTTCGAGAGACAGAGCGGAAACCAGGCCCTTCAGCGCCGTTGCTGCCATGAAGTCGACGATACCGGGTGGTCGGCGCGCAATGCCGAAGCGCCGGCCGACAAGATCGCGCGTCGTTTTGATCCCGGTCTCGGGCAACGTGATGATGGCCTGGAATTCGTCGGTCCAGGTGATGCCGGCGAGCCGCGTCGGGTTGCCTTCCGAGCGGGCGCGGATCGGCGGGACGTTGCCGCCATGGCGAAACGAATAATCGAGATGGTGATCGAAGTGGCTGGATCGGACGGAGCGGTCCTTGCTGTCGATGATCGAGTTGAGCGCAATGCCCTCCGCGGCAAACGCCTTGTCGAGCAGGCCGAGCTGGGTGGCGAGCCCCACGGGTGTCGGGACAGGGCGGCGCGTGTACCAGATTTGCGAGATGGCATTTTTTGTCACGAGGTTCTCCGCTGTCTTCGATGGGGTGTGCCGGGAAGCGTTTTTCGTTGGAGTGGCTCTTCCTAGTCGGCCATTGCTATTAGCTGTACTGATTTCGGATTAGATTTCCCAGACTGGCGCCGTTCACGACATATTGTAGGAATGACGTTCCTGCTAATGGTCACTCTCAGGGCGAAATTACTAAAACAGATTTGACAAAGCCTATGTAATTAGTCAACTATAAAAATCATCTGCGGCGACAAGGTCAGGCCGAGGTGAAGGTTCGCTGTTGGCGGACAGCCAAACGGAGAGGCGACATCGATGCCGGTGCTGATCAGAATTGCGCGAACGCTTCGACGAACGCTTCTGCAGGCAGTTCCAACGATCCTTGGAATTGTGATCCTGAACTTTTTCCTTTTGCAGCTGGCTCCCGGCGACGCGGCCGATGTGCTTGCCGGCGAGGCGGGTTCGGCGACCGAAGAAAGCGTTGCGGCACTGAGAGCCCGCTTCGGCCTGGATAGTCCGCTGCTCGAGCAATTGGCCACCTATCTCGGCAACCTCGCGCAATTCAGCCTTGGATTTTCCCCGCGCTACGGCATGCCGGTCGCCGACCTGATTGCGCAGCGCCTGCCCGGAACATTGACGCTGATGGCGGTGGCACTCGTCATCGCGATCGTCCTCGGTGTCATCCTCGGATCGCTGATGGCGACGTTTGCGGGGCGGATCCCCGATCGGCTTTTGTCGATCTTCTCGCTGCTCTTCTATTCGATCCCGAGTTTCTGGATCGGCCTGATGCTGATCGTGCTCTTCTCGGTCAAGCTCGGCTGGTTGCCGACCGGGGGTGCAGGCACGATCGGATCCCAGCTGAAAGGGTTCCCGGCGCTCTTCGACAAGGCCCGCTACATGGTGCTCCCGGCAACGTCGCTCGCGCTTTTCTACGTCGCGATCTATGCGCGGCTGACGCGCGCCGCCATGCTCGAAGTCAAAAACCAGGACTTTGTCCGCACTGCCTATGCCAAGGGGCTGACGCCTTATGGCGTCACCGCGAGGCATATCTTGCGAAACGCGCTGATCCCGATCACGACCATGGCCGGCATGCACATCGGCGGCATGCTCGGCGGCGCCGTGGTGGTGGAAACCGTCTACAGCTGGCCGGGCCTTGGCAGGCTCGCCTTCGAGGCGGTCATGGGCCGGGATTTCACCGTGCTCCTCGGCATCCTGCTTCTGTCCTCACTTCTCGTCATCATTGCCAATGCCACGGTGGACCTTGTCCACGCCTGGCTCGACCCTCGAATTGGAGCGCGCTGATGTCCGCCACTGACTTCGGAGCTTTCCCAGCGGTTACGGGCGGCGCCTATGCCGCTCCTGCCACGAGCGAGCAGGCTACCGCGCCGGAGCGCCCGTCCTGGTCCAACGTAAAGGCGCCCGATGCGCGCTCCCAGCAGAGCACTGCGGTCGCCATTACCAATGGGCGAAGGGCCCTCAAGGTCTTTCTGGCCAACCCCAATGCCCTGTTCGGAACGGCCTTCCTTGCGCTTGTGATCGCCGTCGCGCTGCTGGCTCCAGTGCTTTATCCCGACGACCCGCTGTCGATGGTCGGAAAACCGTTCCTGTGGCCGGGCCAGGATCCGGCTTTCCCGCTCGGCACGGACGCGCTCGGCCGCGACGTGCTCGCTGGCATCCTGCATGGCTCGCGCATTTCCCTGTTCGTGGGGCTGATGGCAACAGCGCTCGGTCTCACCTTCGGCGTGATCGTCGGCGCGATCGCCGGTTACTTCGGCGGCTGGATCGACGATCTCCTGGTGCGGCTGATCGAGATCTTCCAGACCTTGCCGAGCTTCGTGCTGCTCGTCGTTCTGGTCGCGATCGTCCAACCCTCGGCAACAACGGTGACGCTAGCGATCGCGGTCATTTCCTGGCCGACGGTTGCAAGGCTGACCAGGGCCGAGTTTCGTGCGATCCGAGAGAAGGATTTCGTCATGGCCGCCCGCAGTCTCGGCTTTGGCCATGGACGGATCATCTTCCGCGAGATCCTGCCCAACGCGCTGCCCCCGATTATCGTGACGTCATCGGTCATGGTCGCCACCGCAATCCTGATGGAATCCGCACTTTCCTTCATGGGTCTCGGCGACCCCAATGTCGTGAGCTGGGGCTCGATGATCGGTACCGGTCGCGAATTGGTCCGGACCGCCTGGTACCTGACGGCCCTTCCGGGCCTCGCCATCGTCTTTACGGTGCTTGCGCTCAATCTCATCGGCGACGGGCTGAACGATGCCCTTAACCCCCGCTTCACTGGGGATCGTTGACGATGGCGCCGCTGCTCCAGGTCGAAGACCTCACCATCGGCTTTCCGCGTGCCGAGCCAGTCAGAAATCTCTCGTTCGAGGTGGGGGCGGGGGAGACGCTGGCGATCGTCGGCGAGTCCGGTTCGGGCAAATCGTTGACCGCGCTCGCGCTGATGCAGTTGCTGCCGCGCGCAGCACGGGTGACCAGCGGCCGCATCGTCTTTGACGACCGCGATCTTCTGGGGCTCGATGCGCGTGAGATGCGGCAGCTGCGCGGGCGCGACATCGCCATGATCTTTCAGGAGCCGATGACGAGCCTCAATCCGGTCATGTCGATCGGCCGGCAGATCGGCGAAGTGCTGAAGGTGCACGAGAAGCTTTCAGGTCGAGCGGCGCGGGAACGCGCGATCGAACTTTTGAAGCTCGTGCGTATTCCTGCCGCCGAAAAGCGGGTCGACGATTATCCGCATCAGCTGTCGGGCGGTATGCGCCAGCGGGTGATGATTGCAATGGCGGTTGCGTGCCGGCCAAAGTTGCTGATCGCCGACGAACCGACGACGGCGCTCGACGTGACGATCCAGGCGCAGGTGCTCGACCTGCTCGACACGCTCAGGCGCGAGCTTCAGATGGCTGTGGTGTTGATCACCCACGACCTCGGCGTCGTCGCGCAATGGGCCGACAAGGTCGTCGTCATGTATGCCGGCCGCAAGGTCGAGCAGGCCTTGCCCGGAGATCTCTTCAACGATCCGCTGCATCCCTATACGCGCGGGCTGCTTTCGGCCTCGCCACGGCTAAAGAACGACCTTCACTATCTGAGCGGCCGCTTGACCGAGATCCCCGGGTCGATCGTCTCGGCGGCCGGCGAGGCCGGCTGTCCCTTCAGGCCGCGCTGTCGCCAGGCGCGTGCGAGCTGCGGCCATCAGGTGCCGCCGCTGATTGCTCAGACGCCGGAGAGGCTCGTTGCCTGCCCGTTCACCTCGTCCCTCAAGGCCGTGCCCGATGCCGCTCATCTCAGCCTCTGATCTGAAGACACACTACAAGACGCGCGATGGCCTCTTGCGCTCCGTCGATGGCGTCGATCTCGTGGTCGAGCGCGGTGAAACCGTCGGGCTTGTCGGCGAAAGCGGCTGTGGCAAGTCGACGCTTGGCAAGACGCTTTTGCGCCTGGTCGATCCGACCGAGGGGCGGATCGAATTCAAGGGCGAAGACATCACGAGACTTGACCAGGGTCGGCTCAGGAACGTGCGCAAGTCGATCCAGATGATCTTTCAGGATCCCTTCGCGTCGCTCAATCCGCGCCACACGATCGGTGAAATCCTGGAGGCGCCTCTGATCGTGCACAGGGCCGGCAGCCGAGCGGAGCGGCGTGACACCGTTGCCGGCATAATCTCCAAGGTCGGGCTGCCCGCCGATGCCATCAATCGCTATCCGCACGAATTCTCGGGCGGCCAGCGGCAAAGGATCGGCATTGCCCGCGCGCTGCTGCTCAACCCGGACCTGATCGTTTGCGACGAGCCCGTATCGGCGCTCGACCTGTCGATCCAAGCGCAGATCCTGAACCTTTTGGTGGAGATGAAGAAGGAGTTCGGTCTTTCCTATCTTTTCATCAGCCATGACCTGTCTGTGGTGCGTTATTTCTGCGACCGGGTTTTGGTCATGTATCTCGGCCGGATCGTGGAAAGCGCCGACAATGAGACGCTCTGGTCGGACCCGCGCCATCCCTACACGCGCGCTTTGATGGCTGCGGTTCCCGATCCCTCGCGGCCGCGGCAGGCGGCTCCCCTTGGCGGCGATCTGCCGAGCCCGAGCGACATTCCGTCGGGCTGTCGGTTCCACACCCGCTGCCCGCTGGCGACGGACCTTTGCCGCGTCACCGAACCCGAATTCCGCGCCATCAAACCGGGCCATCAGGTGGCCTGTCATGTCGCGGACCAGATCAACTGAAATGGAGAACTTGAATGGTTGAGTATCGCTATCTTGGGCGCAGCGCCCTCAAAGTGTCGCCGCTGACGCTCGGATCCATGATGTTCGGCAACCAGACGCCTGACGACGTTGCCTTCCGCATCATCGACAAGGCGCGCGAGCAGGGCATCAACTTCATCGACACCGCCGACGTCTACCACGACGGCAAGTCGGAAGAGGTGGTCGGGCGCGGCATCAAGGCCAACCGCGACCATTGGGTGGTGGCAACGAAGTTCGTCAATTCGCGTGCGAAGGGGCCGAACCTCGGGGGCTATTCGCGCAAATGGGTCTATCAGACTGTCGAAAACTCGCTGCGCAATCTCGGCACCGACTACATCGACATCCTCTACTTTCATCGCGCCGTCTTCGATGCGCCGCTCGAAGAGCCGGTGCGGGCGATCGCCGACCTGATCAAGGCCGGCAAGCTGCGCTATTTCGGGGTCTCAAACTTCCGGGGATGGCGCATTGCGGAAGTCGCCCATCTCGCCGACCAGCTCGGCATCGACCGGCCGATCGCAAGCCAGCCACTCTATAACATCGTCAACCGCACCGCCGAGGCCGAGCAGCTGCCGGCGGCTGCAGCCTATGGACTGGGTGCTGTGTCCTACAGCCCGCTCGCCCGCGGCGTTCTGACGGGCAAGTACAATCCCGGCGAAGCGCCAGCTGCCGATACCCGCGCCGGACGCGGCGACAAGCGCATGCATGACGTGGAGTTTCGCGAAGAATCGGTGGCGATCGCCAAGGAGATTGCCGCACACGCGAAGGCCAAGGGAATTGCTGCCGCCGATTTCGCGCTCGCCTGGGTGCTGAACAACCGGCTGATCACCTCGACCATCGCAGGGCCCCGCACGGAAGAGCATTGGGATGGCTACATTCGCGCGCTGGACGTCAAGCTCGATGCGGAAGACGAGGCGCTGGTTGATCGCCTGGTCGCGCCCGGTCATCCGTCGACACCGGGCTTCACGGATCCGGGCCACCCGCTCGAAGGCCGTGAGCCGCGGTCCGGCGCGGGCGAAGCCGAGATCATCCCGCTCGCCCGCTCGCGGCGCGTCGCTTGAGAGGGTCCTGGCTGGGTAACTCCCGACCAGTGCCATCCTGTTGCAAAGAGCCCCGGATCATCGATCCGGGGCTTCGTTTTGCGCGTGACTATTCCGCAGCTACGGCCTGCTGGTGCCTGAGGCCGAGAAGGCGCCGCGCGTTGCCGCCAGCAACGAGACGTGCCTCCTGATCGCTTAGCCCCGCATGCTCCAAGCTCTGCCGCAACGCGTCCGCATCGAGCGCAGGAAGAATTGGCCAGTCCGTGCCGGCAAGCACGCGGTCCGCGCCGAAAAAGCCTGTCAGCGTGCGTACGATGTCCGGATCATGCCCCATCGTGTCGAAGTAGATATTGGGCCGTCGCCCCGCTTCCCTGGCAGAGCGAGCATAGATGCCGCCGCGTGCCGCCTGGACAATCGCGCCCAGACCGAGCGTTGCAAAGACCAGATGCAGGTCTGGCAGTTCGTCAAGAAGCGGAGACTGGATGACCGACAGGAAGGCGACGCCGTTCATCAATCCACGCCCGAGCGAGTTGCCGAGATTGCCGGCGCCGTCGATCAGAACGCCGGCGTCCGGGTGGGCAACGGGATGCACGAAAACCGGAACCCTGTGGCGCGCCGCAACTTCGAGCGTGGGGCGGACGGCGGGATCGGCGATGAACTTGCTGGCGCGTGAACTGTCAATCACCAGTCCTGAAAGACCGAGCTCGACGATTGCCCGCTCGGCTTCGCGGGCCGCTTCGTCGCCGGCAAAGGCATCGACGACGGCAAATCCGGTGAGGGTAGAATGCTCGCGCGAAAGCGTCGCAAGCCAGTCGTTGGCCTCCCGGACGGCTTCAAGCGGTATGCTTGCCTGCAATCCGAAGAGGCTTTCGATCGTCGCCGTGACCACAGCGAGCGATACGCCGCCTTGTTCAAGTTCGTCGACCAGCGCCTGAGGCGTCGTGATCTTTCGATGTATCTCCGGCGAAAATGCGCCAGCGGGCTTTTCGTATTTGCCTCCGGGACGCCAGGCTGGCGGCCAGAGATGGGCATGGATGTCGACGATATCGAGCGGAGCGGTCATTCGGCGGCAACCTTTCTCGCTTGGCGTTCAGCAATGCCAGCTTTGACCAGCGGCACGACATCACGCCCATAGGTGACGGTATCTTCTGTCGGGTAGAAGCCACGAACGAGGAAGTTGGAAACGCCCGCGTCGTAATAGTCGAGGATGGCGTCGGCGACCTGTTCGGGTGTCCCGACAAGAGCTGTCGAATTTCCGCCGGCGCCACTCGCTTCTGCGACTTCGGTCCAGAGCCGCTTGTCCAGCACCTTGCCGCGGCTGGCGGCCTGCCGCAGGCGAACAGAACCGACGTTAGATGGCAGCTTCTCGCCGTTGCCGCCGGCCGAGCGCGCGACCTGTGACTTGACCTTCTCGAGGATATCGGCCGCCTTTGCCCAGGCGGCGTCTTCGGTCTCAGCCACGACGGTGCGAAAGGCGAGGGTGAAGCGGATATCGTCTGCCGCGCGACCATTGGCAATCGCCGCTGTGCGTACCTTGCCGATGGTTTCCCGTGCGCCGTCGAGCGGTTCGCCCCAGAGCGCATAGATATCGGCGTGCTTACCGGCAACGGCGATCGCCGCATCGGACGAACCGCCGAAGGAAATCGGGATACGGGGCTTCTGGAACGGCTTTACCTGGCTATAGGCGCCCTTGAACCTGTAGAAGCGCCCCTCGTGATCGAAGGGCTGATCGCTCTCCCAGACTTTCCTCAGCACCTGCAGATACTCGTCGGTGCGGGCATAGCGGGTGTCGTGATCCTCGAAGTCGCCGTCGCGAGCCTGGTCCGTGTCGGATCCGCCGGTGATGATATGCACCCACAAGCGGCCCTCGGAGAACTGATCGAGGGTGGCAAGCTGGCGCGCGCCGAGTGTCGGGGCCATCAGGCCGGGCCGGTGGGCAAGCAGCGCCCCGATCCGGTCGGTCTGGCTGAAGACATAGGCAGCGATCTGGTTGTTGTCGGGCCATTGCGCGAACTGGCCGATCAGCAGACGATCGATGCCGGCGGCCTCCGCGGCCTGCACGTGATTGCGAATATAGGTCTTGTCGATGACCGGACCGGAGGCCGGCACGATGTCGGACCCTTTCCTGTTGGACGTATGGCCGATGAATTCGGGACGCATGGAGAACTCCTTCAGAATGCTGGGCGCGCAGATCGCAATAATCTATTTATCATATGTATTTTGTCGATTGCTTTTTGCCCACCGATCTTGGGATGGATTGTCGTGCGATGGGCCCTTCGGGAACTTTTCCTCCACCAAGGCGGCTTTTGCAGACACTCATCCTGTCTGCGTGCACATCGCCGGTCCGGCAAAGGCTTCGGCCTGAGTAGCTTTTTTCAGAAAAGCCCTGGACTTTAGAATTACACTATCTCGATAAATATAGTAGATTTTATAAAGTCTGGCTAACACCCTGACAGGGGTGCTGGAGAAATCGGCGTTGCCTGTGCTTCGCCTGGCAGGGGATACTCAGATGACAGCAAGACACAACGGGACTTTCAAGCCGACGCGGCGCGCGTTCCTCCTTTCCTCCGTTGCGCTGGCGAGCGCGATTGCCGTTCCATTGCTGCCGGTGCCTTCGCTTGCGGCAGACGAGCCGCCGCGCGGCGGCAGCGTATCGATCAACATCGGCACCGAACCGCCAGTTCTCGTCCTTATCGCCCATAGCGCCGGCGCTGCCTACTACATCAGCGGCAAGGCGACCGAGAGCCTGCTCACCTATGACAAGGACTTCAATCCTCAGCCGCTGCTCGCCACCGAGTGGACGGTCAGCGAAGACGGCCTGCGCTACTGGTTCAAGCTGCGCCAGGGTGTCCGTTGGCACGACGGCAAGGATTTCACGGCCGAAGACGTCGCCTTTTCGATCCTGGCGCTTAAGGAAAACCACCCACGTGGCCGGGCGACCTTTGCGCATGTGAAGGAGGCCAATGTCCTCAATTCGCATGAGGTCGAATTGATCCTTGCCAAGCCGGCTCCTTACCTTTTGACCGCCTTTGCAAGCTTCGAGGCGCCAATCGTCCCGAAGCACCTCTATGAAGGCACAAAGATTGCGGAAAACCCGCACAACGTCGCGCCTGTCGGCACCGGCCCCTACAAGTTCGTCGAATGGGTGCGCGGAAGCCATGCGCTTTTCGTGCGCAACGAGGACTATTGGGGTTCGCCCAAGCCCTACCTTGATCAGATCATCTTCCGCTTCATCATCGATCCGGCGGCAGCCGTCGCCGCGATCGAGACCGGCGAGGTGCAGGTCTCGACGGCCAACCTGCCGCTCACCGACATCGACCGGCTGAAGGCCAACCCGAACCTCGTCGTCGATACCGATCCGGCGCCCTATTCGCCGAGCATCGCCCGCGCCGAGTTCAATCTCGAAAACAAGTATCTTGCCGACATAAAGGTGCGCCATGCGATCGCGCACGCGGTCGACAAGGACTTCATCGTCAATACCGTCTACCTCGGCTATGCAACGCGGCTCGACGGGCCTGTCAGCCCGGATCTCGCGAAGTTCTACACTCCGGACCTTCCAAAATACGAGTTCGACCCGGCCAAGGCCGAAAAGCTCCTCGACGAGGCAGGTTATGCGCGGGGCGCCGACGGTTTCCGCTTCAAGCTGTTCATCGATCCGACCCAGCCTTCCGGTCCTCCCAAGCAGACCGCGGAATACATCGCCCAGGCCCTTGCCAAAGTGGGCATCAAGGTAGAGCTGCGAACCCAGGACTTTGCGACTTTCGTCAAACGCGTCTTCACCGATCGCGACTTCGATATCGCCATTGAAGGCATGAGTAACCTCTACGACCCGACCGTCGGTGTTCAGCGGCTCTACTGGTCGAAGAACTTCAAGCCGGGCGTGCCCTTCACCAACGGCTCCAAGTATTCGAACCCAGACGTCGATCGACTGCTCGAAACGGCCGCCGTCGAGATCGATCCGAAGAAGCGCCTGCAGCTCTTCAACGAGTTCCAGAAACTGGTGGTTCAGGATCTGCCGACGCTCGACATCGTCACCCCGGCTGTCATCACCGTCTACGACAAGCGGGTAAAGAACCTGAAGCTCGGCGTCGAGCATCTCTGGAGCAATGGGGCAGGCATCTATCTCGACGGGCAATCGTAAATGATCTCGACGACGTAGTCGTCGAAGGCGCGAGTGCAGCCGGAGCGGACCCTGGCTGCACTCTCTTTTTCTTCAGTGTCGGAGTTGACGTGTGACGATAACCAAGGTGCTGACCGTTTCCCGCCCAACACGCGCGCAGCTTCTCGCGCGCATTCCCGGCTTCGTGGCCGAAGTCGCCAAGGGCGCGTCCGAACGAGACCTCTCCCGTGAACTTCCCTTCGAAGCCTTCAAGCTTTTCCGCGAGCTGGAACTTGGAACCCTGCGCATCCCGGCGGTGCTCGGCGGGCCGGGCGGTTCTGTTGCCGATTACATCGAGATGATAGCGGCGATCGGTGCTGCCGATTCCAACGTCGCCCACGCGCTCCGGTCCCATTTCAACTATGTCGAAAACGTTATCCTCAGCGAGCCTCGTGAGCGGGATGCCGGTGCGGTCGAGCTTATTCTGAGCGGCAAGCTTTTTGGCGGCGCTCATACAGAGCAAGGCACGGCTCGCCCCGGCCAGGTGACGACGACGATCGTCAGAAAGGGCGACACCTACAGGCTCAACGGCCGCAAATGGTATGCCACGGGAACAGCCTTTGCCGACTTCGCTTCGTTCAGCGCGCTGGACGAGGAGGGGCAGGCCGTTGGTGTTCTCCTGCCGGTCGACCGGCAGGGCATTACCATTCTTGACGATTGGGATGGCATGGGGCAGCGCCTGACCGCCAGCGGCGGCGTCATCCTCGACAATGTCGAGGTGTTTCCGCACGAATTGGCCCGGCGCGCCCTCGACAATCTCGTCGGTCGCCACTGCTCGACGCTGCGCCAGTTGCATCTGGCGGCAAGTGCTGCCGGCGCGGTGCGCAACGTCCTTTCGGACGGCCTTGCCTATGTTCGCAGCCAAGCGCGATCTGCCGCCCACAGCAGCGCCGAAACGGCCAATCAGGATCCGTTCGTGCAGCAGGTGATCGGCGAAATCGCCGCCAATTCCTTCGCGATCGACACGGCGGTTGCCGCCGCCGCGGTTGCGCTCGACCGGACGGTTGCCGCCTTGGGCAGTAGCAACGATGCCGAGATCGAGGACGCCTTGATCGAGAGCGCGCTGACGACAGCGCGAGCGCAGCTTGTTCTTGGCCAGCTCGGATTGCGAAGCGCTGAGCGCATGTTCGAGCTCGGCGGTGGCTCGGCGACTTCGCGCGGCAACAACTTCGATCGGCACTGGCGCAACATCCGCACCGTTCTCAACCACAACCCGCTCCTGCATAAGTCGCGTGTGCTGGGCGACTACCTGCTGAACGGCACGACGACGCATCTGAGGGAAGGAAGGGTGTTTTGACTGCACACACCTGTCTGGCAGCGCCTACGGTCTGGTCGGCTTGCTGACGGTCGCTTCGGCGCTCAACTGAGCCGATGGTTGGAAGCTCTATCGTCGCAAAGTCCCAGGCGTGAGGAGAAAAAACTACGCGCGGCGGTAAGCTTGGAAAGGCGCTCTAGAATGAAGGTTAAATCTATCGATTATATGTGTTAATATACACCTTTCGCACAGGAGAACGTCATGATGATTTCCAGACGCCTTTTCTCGATAGCGCTTGCGGCCCTGTTTACGGTGCCGCTTCTTGAGGTCGCTCCCGCAGCAGCCTCCGACAAAGTGATCCGCATTGGCTACCAGAAATACGGCACGCTTGTACTGCTCAAGGGAAAGGGTCTTCTGGAGAAGAAGCTGGAGAAGATCGGTTACACGGTCACATGGGCAGAATTCCCGGCGGGCCCGCAACTTCTCGAAGCCTTGAATGTCGGCGCAGTCGATTTCGGTACGACGGGAGAAACGCCGCCGATCTTCGCGCAGGCGGCCGGCGCGCCGCTGGTCTATATCGCCCATGAACCGCCGGCGCCGCGCGGCGAGGCGATCCTCGTGCCGAAGGGTAGCCCCATCCAGAAGGTTTCGGATCTCAAGGGTAAGACCGTCGCCCTTAACAAGGGTTCGAACGTGCACTTCCTCCTGGTGAAGGCGCTGGAGGAGGCTGGTCTCAACTATAGCGACATCAAGACCTCCTTCCTTCCGCCCGCCGACGCCCGCGCTGCCTTTGAACAGGGCGCCGTCGATGCCTGGGTGATCTGGGACCCGTTCCAGGCTGCAGCCGAGCTCGCGATCGAGGCACGCGAACTTCGAAACGGCGAAGGGATCGTACCCAACCACCAGTTCTACCTGGGCGCAAAGCCATTCGTGGACGGCCATCCCGAGGCCGTCGATACGGTGATCGAGGCCGTTGCAGAGATCGACGAATGGGCGAAGGCCAATCCGGCCGCCGCGGCCGCCGAACTTTCGCCTTCCGTTGGCATTCCCGCGGACGTGCTGGCCGTCGCGCTGCAGCGACAATCGTACGGCGTGAAGGCTCTCGATGAGGGCATCGTCAAACAGCAACAGACGATCGCCGATACCTTCTTCGAACTCGGCCTGATCCCGAACAAGATCTCGATCGCGGACGTCGTGCGCAAAGGCGGTGCCTGATGGTGGACGTGTCGGTAGCCGGTATTGCTACCGGCGAAGCCCGCAGGCCCAATCTGAAGAACCTGTGGAGCGGGCTGGCTCCATGGGCTCTTCCGCTTGCGCTTCTCGTCGTTTGGGAAATTGCGGCGCGCACGGGTCTCGTCACCGCCCGCCTCATGCCGGCACCGACGACGATTGCTGCGGCCTTCTGGCGGTCGTTGCTTGATGGCTCGCTTCTTTTCCATACGCTCGCCTCCACCCGTCGGGCCTTCATAGGCCTTGCGATCGGCGGCGGGCTCGGCTTCGTCGCCGGCGTCGTTACCGGTCTGTGGAAACCGGCCGAAACCCTCCTCGACAGCACCGTCCAGATGGTGCGCAACATCCCGCATCTTGCCTTGATCCCGCTCGTGATCCTCTGGTTCGGTATCGATGAAACCGCCAAGATCTTTCTGGTTTCGATCGGCGTCTTTTTCCCGATCTACATCAATACCTTCTATGGCGTGCGAACCATCGACCCTCAGATCGTTGAAATGGCGTCCGTCTACGGGCTCGACCGCAGGGCGCTGATCCGCCGCATCATTCTTCCCGGCGCGCTGCCCTCCATCCTGGTCGGCCTGCGCTATGCTCTCGGTTTCATGTGGCTGACGCTGATCGTCGCTGAAACGATTTCATCGACAAACGGCATTGGATACATGACGATGAACGCGCGGGAGTTCCTGCAGACGGACGTCGTCCTGCTCGGCATTATCGTCTATGCGCTTCTCGGAAAATTCGCTGATGTCGTGACCCGTTCGATTGAGAAGCGCGTTCTCGTATGGCATCCGGCCTATCAGTTGAAGCAGGGGGGCCGACAATGAGTGCCCTGCAGGCCCATGTGAGGGAAAGCGACGGCGGTCTCCCGATTTCGCTGTCGCGGGTCGAAAAGTCTTTCGGCCAGCTCAACGTCCTCGACAGTTTCAACCTGGAAGTTCCCGCGGGCCAGTTTCTTGCCGTCGTCGGAAGGTCGGGTGGCGGCAAGTCAACCTTGTTGCGGCTGATCGCCGGTCTTGATGCGGCAACAGCGGGCCGCGTCAGTATCGCCGGACAAAAGGTTGACCGCACCCTTGCGTCCGTGCGCCTGCTTTTCCAGGAGGCGCGCCTTGTTCCCTGGCAGCGGGTCATCGAGAACGTCGGCATCGCCCGCGGCCAGAACTGGCAGGAAACTGCCCGTCGAGCGCTCGCGGACGTGGGGTTGGGGGGACGTGAAAACGATTGGCCGAGTGTACTTTCCGGCGGCCAGCGTCAGCGCGTGGCTCTCGCCCGCGCCCTCGTCAGTGCGCCGCAGATCCTGTTGCTCGACGAACCTTTCGGCGCGCTCGATGCGCTGACGCGCATTGAAATGCATCGCCTGCTCGAGGGGATCTGGACGGGTCGAGGTTTTACCACCGTGCTGATCACCCACGACGTCGCAGAGGCGGTGGCGCTTGCCGACCGTGTGGTGGTGCTGCGGGAAGGGGCAATCGCGCTCGATATCGACATCGATCTCGAGCGCCCGCGGCGGGAGCTGGCTGACCCCCGTGCGGTCGATTTGCAGCGTCAGATACTTGAGGCCGTGTAGCGTTCGATTTGACTGCCGGAGAGCGTTGGGGTTTGCGGCCACGATCGTGGGCGCCGGGTGCGGACGTGCGCTTCGTCGCCCGGCCTTACGGGCGTTGGCGCGCGTTCGTGGGTATCTCGTTCGGCTGCGACAGGATCCCTATCGAAATGCCAAGGCAATTTATTGCGTGTGCGGGGCCCCCACCTTCCTAAAATGGTCGAACCATCAAGGAGCGCCCATGATCGCTATCAGTCTCAAGGTCAATGCTGCACGCAGCAGTCTCGCTGTCACGTGGGACGATGGGGCGGTTTCTCATATCCCGGCGACCGTGCTGCGGGCGCGCAGCCGCGCTGCCAGCCAGGTGCGCGCGGATATCGAAGGGCGCGCTGGTTCCTATGATGCCGTCACCCTCAGCGGTGCAGAGCCAATCGGCACCTACGCGATCCGGCTGGTTTTTTCCGACGGCCATGATCGCGGCATCTACCCCTGGCCCTACCTGCGCGCGATCGCCGACTCTACGTTTTGAGGAAGAAGCATGGACGATTTTATTGACGGCCTGTCGGAAGTTGCCTGCGATGTCCTGGTGATCGGCGGCGGAACCGCCGGTCCGATGGCGGCCTTGAAGGCGAAGCAGAAGAACCCTGCGCTGAACGTCGTGTTGCTGGAAAAAGCCAACGTGAAACGATCCGGCGCAATCTCGATGGGCATGGACGGGCTGAACAACGCCGTCGTGCCGGGCTATGCGACACCGGAGCAGTACACGAAGGAAATCACGATCGCCAACGATGGCATCGTCGATCAGGCGCCGGTCTTCAACTACGCATCACGCTGCTACGACATCATCCAGGAACTGGATCGCTTCGGCATCCGCTTCCAGAGGAATGCCAACGGCGACTACGACCTGAAGAAGGTCCATCACCTCGGCACTTATGTGTTGCCGATGCCGAATGGCGAAACGGTCAAGAAGGCGCTCTATCGCCAGCTGAAACGCGAGCGCATCCTGATTTCCAACCGCTTCATGGCCACCCGGTTGCTGACGGCGAAGGATGGTCGCATCGCCGGTGCCGTCGCCGTCAACACCCGCACTGCGGAATTTCTCGTGCTTCGGGCCAAGGCGGTGATCCTGTGCATGGGAGCGGCCGGTAGGCTCGGCCTGCCGCATTCGGGCTATCTGTTCGGCACCTACGAGAATCCCACGAACTCCGGGGATGGCTATGCCATGGCCTATCATGCCGGGGCGGCGCTCGCGAACCTCGAATGCTACCAGATCAATCCGCTGATCAAGGACTATAACGGTCCCGCCTGCGCTTACGTCGCCGGTCCGTTCGGCGCCTACACCGCCAACAGCGAGGGCAAGCGGTTCATCGAAAGCGATTACTGGTCCGGACAGATGATGCGGGAGTTTTACAATGAGCTGCAATCGGGAAAAGGCCCTGTCTTCCTGAAGCTCAACCATCTCCATCCCGACACGGTCGGTGAGATCGAAGACATCCTGCATCGGGTCGAGCGCCCCTCCCGTGGGCGGTTTCATGCGGCGCGTGGCACCGACTATCGCGACAAGATGATCGAGATGCACATTTCCGAGATCGGTTTCTGCTCCGGCCACAGCGCATCAGGCGTCTTCGTCGACGAATATGCGCGCACGACCGTGCCTGGCCTTTATGCTGCCGGCGACATGGCAAGCGTGCCGCACAACTACATGCTCGGAGCCTTCACAAACGGGGCGGTGGCTGGAGAGCATGCGGCAGAGGTGGCATTGGAAACCGACCTTCCGGACTACGATCCCGACTTCGTGCGGCTCGAGCGCGAGCGCGTTCTGGCGCCGACGCGTCGTGACGACGGAATTCCCCCCAACCAGCTCGAATACAAGGTGCGGCGCCTCGTCAACGACTACCTGCAGCCGCCCAAGGTGACGGCTCGGATGCAGATCGGCCAGCAACGATTGGCCGAGGCCAGGGACGACCTGGAGACAGCCCTCGTCGCGCGCAACGCGCATGAGCTGATGCGGTCATTGGAGGTGTCGTCCATCCTCGATTGCGCGGACATGGCCGCCCATGCATCGCTCTATCGGACCGAAAGCCGCTGGGGCCTTTATCACAACCGGATCGATTATCCCGAAAAGGACGACGAGAACTGGTTCTGCCACACGCTGCTTCGCAAGGTGAATGGCCGCACGAGCTCCGAGAAGCGCGCCATTGAGCCCTACATCGTTCCTATCGAGACCGAAGAGCGGACGGCCTACGAGCGTCTGCGCGTTTCGAACCAAGCCTGATCGAGGAGAGCCATGCCGTTTGCACTTTCCCCCACCACAGTTCCCGTCGTCGTCGACGAAGCGAAATGCATCGCCGACAAGGGCTGCACCGTCTGCGTCGAGGTTTGCCCGCTCGATGTCTTGCGTATCAGCGACCTCACCGGCAAGGCCTACATGAAGTTCGACGAATGCTGGTATTGCATGCCGTGTGAGACGGATTGCCCGACGGGCGCCGTTACCGTCAACATCCCCTACCTGTTGCGCTGACATGGCGACGTTCGATCCATTCGAGGATTTCGGCAATGCCGATGAAATTGTCGGCCGTCTCGCTGATGCGGATCCCGCCGTTCGCCGCCTCGCCGTCATCGATCTTGCCGAGACGGCGATGCCGGACAGTCTCCTGCATCTGCTGGCGATGGTTGGAGACAACGATGCGACCGTGCGCCTTCAGGTGGCGATGGCACTCGGCGATTTCGACACGATCGATGCCGCCAGCGGGCTGGCGAAACTCCTGATTGATCTGGATAGATCGGTGGGTTCTGCTGCGGCGGACAGCCTTGCCGAGTTGAAGGATCCGTCTGCGGTTCCCGCGCTCCTTTCGTTGCCTACACATCCGGACCCTTTTGTGCGCGCGTCCGGTTTTCGCGGAATGAAGGGACTGCGCTCACGCGCAGCGCTTGGTCCCGCACTTAAAGCAATGTCGGACGAAAGTGCTCAGGTGCGGGCCGAGGCGCTGGGAGTGATCGCCTATCTCAAGCTCGAAGAAACGCTGCCATCATTGATCGCAGCCGCCGACGCTTCTGTCCGTGCGGAGGCGGTCAACGCCTTGTCGTTCACAAAACAGGTCGCAGCGGCCACCGCAGTTGCTGCGGCGCTACGGGACGATGTCTGGCAGGTGAGGGCGGCCGCGGCGCAATCGCTCGGGAGGATCGGCCAGGCATTTGCCGTCGGCGGTCTCGTTGCGGGATTGGCGGACGACTACTGGCAGGTCCGCCAGAAGTGTCTTAGCGCGCTCGGGAGCCTGAAGGCGCAATCGGCCGTGGCCGATATAGCGGCGCAGCTTGCGAGCGACCTGCCGTCGCTCCGCAAGGAGGCCGCGGCAGCGCTCGGCGAGATTGCCGATCCATCGGCGCGCGAGCCGCTGGTGGCCCATGCCTCCGACACGGATCCGGATGTGCGAAAAACGGTGCGCTGGGCGCTGACCCGGATTGGTTGATTGCGATCGAAGCGCAATCTCACGCGCCGCGCTTCGACACCATCTCCATCAAGGCATGCGGGCGCTCGATGCGAATGTGGCGCGGCGACACGGATAGAAGTCCGTCCTTCTGGAACCGCTTCATCATCATCGTCACCCATTGGCGGGTCGAACCGACCATGGCTGCGATCTGGTCATGGGTGACCTTCGCGTTGATGATGATGGCTCGCCCGTCCCGCACCCCGTGCAGATCGCCGAGATTGATCAGGAACTGGGCAAGGCGTTCGATGACGGAGCGGGTGCCCAGCATCTGCGCCATAGCCGAATAGCACCGTCCCTTGGCGGCCAGCCCCTGCAGGAGACAGAGCGCGAAATTTGGCATCTCGACGACCAGCTTCTTCAACGCTGGCGCGGGAAGGAAGAGGATACGACAGTCGCTAAGAGCTTCTCCCGACCAGATGTGCACCCCGCCGCCCGTCATTTCCGGGCCGCCGATAAAATGGCCCTTCGTCCAGTAGGCCAATGTGATCTCGCGCCCTGACGGTGCGGTGTAAAAGACCCTGACGTCGCCGGCTTCGATGATGAAAATACCGCCGTGCCCGTCGCCCTGGTTGAAGATTGCTTCACCCGTTCGAAACGAAAGCTGGCGGCCCTGCGCTCTCAGCCTCGTCCATTCGTCGGGGGCGAGGGCATCGAGAAAATGCGCTCCTTCGTCGAGCCCTCCGATACCTTCACTCAAGAAAAGGGCCTGATCGCCGGGAAGAATGGCCGGGGCCGGCAGATCAACCGAGGGGGGTTTCGGGCGTGCATCCTGATTGGCGGTCACGCGGACGTCGAGGCTCACATCGCTCTCCTTCCACAGCGTAGATCGCTTTTAAATTATAGAAAATCTACCAATTAAGAAGAAAAATAATCGCGGTTTCGGAACTGGACTTGGAAGATTTTCGTCGAATCGATGTTTGAAGCGCCAGAGTCAGGAGGCCCTCCTGGGGCGCCGCACGCTCCCCTCTGTGAAGTCGCCACGCGTCTGCTCGTTTTGCGAAATGAGCCTGGCCGGGGGCGTGGTTCGCGCCTGGACCGATTGTTGTCCGCTCATGCGCCGTAGAATTTCGCGAGATCGACCGAGGCGCGCGCTGCCAAAAGACCGCCACTCCGAAACGAGAATCCGAGCCTTGTGTCCTTGCGCAGCAAGATTATCTCCGCGGCCTGCAATCCGGAGAAAATTGATATCTATAAAATCTATGTGTTTTATGAGGTAATATTTCTATTGGCTTGCCAGGAGGATACCATGCCCAAAACCGAATCCAATCCCATTACACTTGGAACCCGCGCGGCGGACTTCACGTTGCCCGATGCCGATGGCAACCTGTTCACGTTGGCCGAGTTCAAGGACAGCCCGGCGCTGCTCGTCGCCTTCATCTCCAACCGCTGCCCCTTCGTGGTGTTGATCCGCGAGGAACTGGCGAAATTTGCGCGCGACTATGCCACGCAGGGGCTTGCCGTCGTCGCGATCAACAGCAACGACGCCAAGACGCATCCGGAAGAAACGCTGGAGCGGATTGGTGTAGAGGCAAAGACTCACGGCTATGGCTTCCCCTATCTGAAGGACGCGTCGCAAAGTGTCGCCAAGGCCTTTGGTGCGGCCTGCACTCCGGACTTCTTTCTCTATGACCGAGATCGCAAGCTTGCCTATCACGGCCAGTTCGACGAAGCCCGGCCCGGCAACGGCAAGGATGTGACGGGCGCGGATCTGCGCGCTGCGGTCGACGCGGTCCTGAAGGGCGAAGCTGTCGGCGCCGGCCAGGTGCCCTCGATCGGCTGCAACATCAAGTGGTCGGCTGGCAACGAACCGTCCTGGTTCTCCACCGCAGCCTGATCCGCAATCGTGAAACGGCCGGCCGTACAGCCGGCCAACGCTTCCTTTTCTACACCGGGACATCATGGCATCGCGTCGCAAGGAACAGCCCACCGAAGACGGGCGCCACATCGAAACGGACGTGCTGGTTGTCGGTGGGGGCCCCGCCGCCGCCTGGGCGGCGCTTTCCGCTGCCGAGACCGGCGCGCGCGTCGTCTTGGCTGACAAGGGTTATCACGGCACGAGCGGTGCCACGGCTCCGTCCAACACGGGAACGTGGTGTGTGCCGCCGGGAGAAGGGCGCGCAGCCTCGGTCGAGCAACGTTTCAAGCGCACTGCCGGCCTTGCCGATCGTCGCTGGATGTTGCGCGCGGCTGACCGCGCCTACGAAAACCTCCTGAAGCTCGTCGAATGGGGCTATCCCTTTCCGAGCGAAGAGGATGGCAACCTCTATATCGCCAACCTGCGCGGTCCTGACTACATGCGCTTCATGCGCCAGCGTGTGCACAAGGCCGGTGTCACGATCCTTGACCACCATCCTATCCTGGAACTGCTTGGCGACGATCATCATGTCGGGGGGGCTGCGGGGCTTTCTCGCCGCAATGGCGCAAGCTTCTCCGTATCGGCCGGTGCCGTCGTGCTTGCCACCGGCGGCTGCGCCTTCTTCGAACGCATCCTCGGTGGCACGGGGCTCACCGGTGATGGCTATCTCTTCGCCGCAGAGGCCGGCGCGTCCCTTTCCGGCATGGAATTCACCGGCAAATACACGCTCGCCCCGCACGGTTCCTCGCTGAACAAGGGTTTGCCTTTTCGCTGGGCGACCTTCTACCGAGAGAACGGCGAGGTGCTGCGCGACGCCCGCGGTGAGCCGGTGACGAACGGTATCGGCGGCGGCGAGCGGCAAGTGGCCGAGGCCCTGCTGTCCGGCCCGGTCTATGCCCGGCTCGATCTTGCCGAACCCGCGATGCAGGACTGGCTGCGTCGTGGCCAGCCGAACTGTTTTCAGCCTTACGACCGGATGGGGATCAATCCCTTCGAGCACCTGTTCCGGGTCGACCTCAAATACGAGGGCACCGTGCGCGGCACCGGCGGTATCCGCATCGTCTCGTCCGAGTGTGGCACCGGCATTACCGGGCTTTACGCCGCCGGCGACGCGGCGAGCCGTGAAAACGTGACGGGTGGGGTTTCCGGTGGCGGCGCCATCAATGCCTCCTGGGCGATTGCCAGCGGCTGGTGGGCCGGTCATGGCGCCGCCCGGCATGCGAGCAGCAGAAAGTCCCGTGATGCCGCGCGCTTGCGGCCGCTCGGCGCGACGGGTTTGCGCGGCGCCGGCGAACGTGAAGACGTCAATCTCGCGGCCGCCGCCCGCGCGGTGCACGAGGAGATCGTGCCGCTCGACAGGAGTTACTGGCGCAAGGCCAGCGCCCTGGAGACAAGTCACCGCATTCTGGAAGGCGTGTGGGCCGGCCTCAACCAGGCAAAGCCCGCGGTCGGCATCGACCGACTTCGCGCACGAGAGGTGGCGTCGGTTACGGCGAGCGCCCGCTGGACGGTCGCGGCTGCGCTCTTGCGCACGGAAAGCCGGGGCGTGCACCGCCGGAGTGACTTTCCGACCGAAGACGACGGGCAGGCGAGCCGCATCATCGTCTCCGGGCTCGATCAGGTGAGCGCCGTGCGTGAAGACCTCGCTTTTGAGACGGTTCGGGAGGGCTGAGCGATGATCGAGGTTATCTCCGCCGACCGCTGCATCCGCTGCGATATCTGCGAACGGATCTGTCCCGCCTTCGTCTTCGATCGCGACGAAACGGGTCTGCCGATCATTGCCCGGCAAGACGACTGCCAAACCTGTTTCCTCTGCGAAATCTATTGTCCGACGGATGCGCTCTATGTCGCCGAGGCGGCGCACGGACCAACAGGCATCGCGGAGGCCGAGGTGCTGGAACGCGACCTTTTTGGCGCCTACGCCCGCTCGCTCGGGTGGAACCGCGGCCGCGCCGGCGGCGCGCAAGATGATCCGACCCGTCACATCCGCGTGGCGCAGGTTTGAAGGGAGTTCGACCATGGAACGCATAGCTGTCAGCGCGCTGCGCAAGACCTTTACGCTCAAACAGGGCCAGACCGTAACGGTGGACGGCGTCGCCTCCAGCCGCATTGCGGTGCTGGATGGCGTCGACCTGACCATCAAACGCGGCGAATTCATCACGCTGGTCGGGCCGTCCGGCAGCGGCAAGTCGGTGCTGCTCGATGTCATTGCCGGATTGACCGAAGCGACCTCGGGCGTCGCCCGCATCGACGGCATCGAGGTCTCCAAACCGCATGCCCGCACCGCCTATGTCTTCCAGCAATATGCGCTTTTTCCCTGGCGAACGGCGCTGCAGAACATCGAATATGCCCTGGAGGTGCGTGGTGTGCCGGCGGCGGAGCGTCGCGAGAAGGCACGTCATTTCCTGCATCTCTTCGGCCTCAAGGGCTTCGAAGACCGCTTCCCCTCGCAGCTTTCCGGCGGCATGCAGCAGCGCGTGGCAATCGCCCGGGCGCTCTCCACCGATCCGCAGGTGCTGCTGATGGACGAGCCCTTCGCGGCTCTTGACGCCCAGACGCGCGACATCCTGCAAAGCGAACTGTTGCGCATTTGGGAACAGATCAAGACGACCGTCGTCTTTGTCACCCATTCGATCGACGAGGCGATCTACCTCGCCGACCGCGTGGTCGTGATGACCGCGCGCCCGGCGAGCGTCAAGGAAATCGTCGAGATTGACCTGCCGCGCCCGCGCGACCTCGATATCCGCAACAGCGCGGCCTTCAATGCCTATCGGGGCCGCGTCTGGGAAAGCTTGCGTGACGAGGTCGTCAAGGCCCAGCGCGATTGGGCGCTCGCATCCAACTATACCAACTAAGGGAGGATCCGATGAGTCTGATCGCCGACCGTAACCTGCCGCTCCGCCGGACATTTTCATCGCGCCGAAAGCGCGCCGCGGAGAAACCGCCGACGGTTCTCGGTGAAGCCTTCTCAACCATTACGCTGGGCCTGCCGGCGCTCGTCGCCTTCGCGCTTCTCTGGGAGATCGCGCCACGCGCCGGCTGGATCAACGCGCTGTTCTTCCCGCCACTCAGCCAGGTGCTCTCGGTCCTGTGGGAGATGATCGCCTCGGGTCAGCTTGCCGACCACATCGGCATCAGCCTGCAGCGCGCCGCGATCGGCTTTTCGCTTGCCGTTGTTGTCGCCGTACCGCTTGGTCTTTTGATGGGGCGCTATCCGCTCTTCGAAAAGGCCTCGGACTTTCTCGTCCAGACCCTGCGCAATACCTCGCAGTTCGCGCTGCTGCCGGTCTTCATCCTTTTGCTCGGCATCGGCGAGGCGTCAAAGATCGCCATCACATTCTACGCGGCCGTCTTCTTCCTGCTGATCAACACCATCGTCGGTGTGAAGTCGGTCGATCCACTGCTGGTGAAGGCAGCGCGTTCCATGGGAACGTCCGACTGGGATCTCTTCAAGAAGGTCATTCTGCCCTCGGCCGTCCCCTCGATTGTCGCGGGCGCTCGGCTTGGTGTGAAGACCTCGCTCTTTTCGGTCATCGCCGCGGAGATGCTCGCGGCCCAATCCGGCATCGGCTACCTCATCCAGAATTCGTCGCTGATGCTGGAAACAGACCGGATGTATGCCGGCATCCTGACGCTGACGATCATCGGCCTCCTGCTGAACTACTTGCTCGTCGCTGGGGAACGACGCGCCACCCGCTGGCGCGGCGACGGCGAAAGCGGCCCGAACTGAGCCCCAGCCTCTCTTCCAACGAACACGCGATTTCGAAAGGATCCATCCATGACATCGAATTCACTCCGCCGCACATTGTTGAAGCTCGCCTTGGCGCTATCGTTCCTGCCGGTGGCGGGTGGCGCGCCGGCCTTTGCCGACGACGCGAAGCCCGAGGTCATCCGCATCGGCTCGACCGCGCCGGGCCACCTGAAATTCATCCTTTATCGCAACAAGAAACTGCTGGAAGACGAGTTCGCCAAGGACGGCATCAAGATCGAGCTGACGACATTCGATGGCGGTTCCGCTGCCACGGTTGCGCTCGGTTCGGGAGCGATCGACTTCACCTATATCGGCAACAACCCGTCGCTTCGTCTGGCGGCGACCGGGGCCGACGTGAAGCTCATCGGCCTTTCGAGCTGGAACCGTTCGAACGAGACGCAGATCGTCGTCAAGCCGGAGTCTGCGATCCAGAAGATTGAGGACCTGAAGGGCAAGAAGGTCGCCTATCTCTCAGGCACGGTGCGTCATTCGACCTTCGCCAAGGCCCTGCAGGCCGCAGGTCTTTCCCTCGCGGACGTGGAAAGCCTGAACCTCGGTATCGACAGTTCCGGCCCGGCGCTGGCCCGTGGTGACGTCGATGCCATCGTGGAAAGCACCGGCCCGGTGCAGACGCTTGTTGAAAAGGGCGGAGCGCGGGTGATCTTCGACGCCGGCGTGTCGGGCAGCCCCGATTGGGCGGTTCCACATCTTCTCAGCGTCAACGGTGAATTCGCCCGCAAGTATCCTGAAATCGTGACACGTCTGCTGGCTGTCGATATCGCGACTGCCCGCTGGGCCGACGCCAACCCGGAAGAGACGACTACGATCTTTGTCAAGGAGACAGGCAGCAGTGACAAGGCAGTCCGCGCCACCTACCCGGATGGAAAGTTCTTCCAGGACCCGGAAATCACGGATGCGGCAGTGAAAGCGCTTCAGGGGGAGGAGGCCTTCATGGCCGAGGCCGGGCTGCTGAAGGGCAAAGTCAATTATGAGAGCTGGATTGACCGCTCCTTCTACGACGCAGCTCTAAAAAGAGTTGCTGCCAGCAATTGATCCTGTAGGTTCGGGCGGCGGCGCACCTGCGTCTCCGCCCTCTCTTCTTCTTGAATGATGTCCTCCATTTCCTCTTCTCCACTTCCGTTTCACCGCACCCGCATCGTCCCGGCCGTCGTGGCCGTGGCCTTTTTCATGCAGATGCTCGACAGCACGATCATCGCAACCTCGCTGCCGGCCATGTCCAAGGCCTTCGCGACGGATGTGGTGGCGCTCAACATTGGCTTCACCGCCTATCTTCTTGCGATGGCCGTGTTTATTCCGCCGGCCGGATGGCTCGTCGAGCGTTTTGGCGCGCGAGAGGTCTTTCTTGCCGCTATCGCGCTGTTCACGCTCGCCTCCGTTGCTTGCGGCTTCTCGGCGTCGCTTGGTCAATTCACCGTGGCTCGGCTCTTCCAAGGTGCGTCCGCAGCGCTGATGACGCCGGTTGGGCGTCAGCTCGTACTGCGCGATGCACCGAAGGCGGAATTGGTGCGGGCAATCGCCACCATCACCTGGCCGGCTCTGATTGCCCCCGTCATCGGGCCTCTGATCGGTGCCTGGATTACAACCCACGCCGGCTGGGAGTGGAACTTCTTCATCAATCTGCCTCTCGGCATATTCGGTGTCGTGCTCGTTGCCTTTTTCGTGCCGCGCGTGCCTGCGGAGGGAGCGCGGCCCTTTGATGTGACCGGCGTCTTGCTGACTGGAGGCGCGCTCGCACTCACCCTTGGCGGTCTGGAGCTTTCCAGTTCATCCTCGGGTGGGACCGCTTCACTTGGCCTTCTGGTGGCCGGTCTTTTCGCCGGCTTTTTTGCAGTCCGCCATCTGCGGCGCGCTGCGCATCCCCTGCTCGACATGACAGTGCTGAAGATCCCGACTTTCGCCTTCGCAACGCTTTCGGCGGGCACCGCCGGGCGGCTTGCCGTCAATGCGACGCCATTTCTGCTGCCGCTGCTCTTCCAGGTTGGTTTGGGTTTCAATGCGGTGGAGACGGGCTCGCTGGTCTTCGTCTACTTTCTCGGCAACCTTTTGATGAAGAGCGTCACCACACCGGCTCTGCGTCTTTTCGGCTTCCGCAGCCTTCTTGTCGTAAATGGCATGATCGCCGCCACGACGATCGGTGCCTTCGCATTCGTCGACGGAGAAACGCCGCGCATTGTCATGTGGGTGCTGCTGATTGCCTGCGGCCTTTCCCGCTCGATGCAGTTTACGGCGCTGACGACGATCGCCTTCGCGGATGTACCGCCTGCTCAGCGAAGCGCGGCGACGACGATTTCGGCGATGCTGCAGCAACTCTCCCAACTGCTTGGCATCGCCGTTGCCGCAGCCGTCATTCGCTTCGCATCCTATCTGGGCGGGGGAGGAGGCGATTATAATATGCTTCCGGATATTCGCGCCGCCTTCCTCTTTATCGCCGCCATAGGCTTCGTGTCGGCGCTTCGCTTTCTCGCACTGTCGTCCGACGCGGGTGCTGAGGTTTCCGGCCACCGTGGTCGCCCTGTCGTCGGATAAGGCGGCGTAACAGAAACCGCGGTTCGCGCAGCCTTTGGAAACGGCCAGCGATCAGACATATGGCGTATTCCTCAAGAGAGCAGACAGGTTTCGGTGCGACCTGCCGGCGGTAACGACCTTGGGCTTCGAAGACAGAGAAGAAGAGCCACTGGCGACTTTTGAGCGGAGATCGCCAAAGAGCCGGGGAAAGACCGGCGGAGGCGCCGGGCGAAAACTTCCTTCCCATTTTCAAGGCTAGAAGTTTCGCCTGACCTCCCGGTCTGCGGTTCGTAAGCAGGGTACGGCACAAATCGGCGGCCGGGGCGAAGCGCCGGCTTTGTTCGTCTGCGAGGGTAAGTTCGCCTTCGATGCGTTTCAGCCATCGTTTCGCTTCCGCCGGCTGACACCCAAATAGACGGTGCTCTTTCATCGGTGCGACACAGTCGACGAACTCGACTTTTTATTTCCGCCTCTGATCGCAACGGTCGGGCAGATATGCCCTGGGTCGGGAGGGCGGAACCATTCGCTCGTAGCCTCATTTTACCGAGGTATCATAGATGGAGCGGACCAACGGCACGCCCCAGATTGCGCCTGGTGTCGACCAGCCCCTCACTGCTGCGTCGCCTGTCTCGCGTCTCCACTGCGCATTGCGTCGCGTGTGTCGAGTTGCAGTCGATGGTGAACGGGATGGGAGATGGAATAGCAGCGACCGTTAAAGTCATGCGCTGGTTGGCAATTACGATGTTCTGTGCGTTCGGTGGAGCCTGCACCACGACATTTACGCCCGACATGACCAGCCTGAAGGCGCATTCTCCCGCCACGCTGCACCGTGTCTATGTCAAAATGCCAGATGCTTCCGGCAAAAGAACCTCGCAGCGTGCCGGCCATTATACTGTCGGCAAGCCTTACGTGGTCAAAGGCAAGCGTTACTATCCGAAGGAGGAACCGGGCTACGATCGAAGCGGCATTGCCTCCTGGTACGCTCGGGGGTTTCAAGGGCGGCGGACCGCAAATGGCGAGACTTACGATCCGGGCCGCCTCTCCGCCGCGCATCCGACACTTCCCTTGCCCAGCTACGTGCGGGTGACAAATCTCACAAACGGCTCGTCGGTCGTTGTGCGCGTCAATGATCGTGGCCCTTTCCACAAAGGACGTTTGATCGATATTTCCAGCAAGGCAGCAGAGATGCTGGATATGACGCGCCGCGGGACAGCGTACGTCCGGGTACAATATGTGGGGCGCGCCGCTCTAAACGGAGATGACATGGCGTTTCTCATGGCGTCACAAAGGAAGCGCCAGGGTCCCCTTGGCGTCAATCGGCCAATCGGCGCGCAGGTCGCCGGCAAACCGCTTACCAGCTACGGTGAGCGCAGCACCCTGTTCGTCGGCTCGAAATCTGCCGGTAACTTTCTGGCTGCCTCTCGTTTGGGGGGACGGGAGGCTGCGTATGCGCTCTGGGCTTCCCAGGCACACCACTTGGCACCCCTCGGCAAGGCAAGTATTGCAAGGGAAACCGCGATTTTTGCCGAATGCTGTTTGAACAAGGAGCGGGTGGGCGAGAAATCTGTGTTGCAGGCGTTTCTCCCGGCAGCTTTCGATCGCAAAAGCCACCGGACTGGAATGACTGGCCGACGATCGCCAGCAAGGCGACGACGGGGAGACCCGGAAACCGGCCATATCCGGTGGTGTGAACGTTGCCAGAGCGCGTGGCGTGCGTGTCGAGGGTGAGCCGGAAGCTTCAGAGAAGTTAGCCGGACCAGAATTATGCGCTCAGTTTCCGTTTTGTGCGTTGGGATCGCCTGCAAAAAAGGAGGACCCGACGGCCTCGCGAGACGACATCATAATATTTCCCGGCCGCTGGCGCGGCCGGGAAAGTGAGGGAATGCAATCAAGCGAATTCCCGAAGCTTGGTATCCGAAGTTCAGGCTGACCTGACGTTTTCGGCCTTCGATTTTCCGGTCTTGCGGTCCTGGCCAAGTTCATAGCTGACCTTTTGACCGTCGCGCAGTGACGTTGCGCCCTCAAGCGCCGACACATGGACAAAAACGTCCGGTCCGCCATTGTCAGGCGTGATGAAGCCAAAACCCTTGTCCTGGTTGAAAAACTTTACGGTACCGGTTGCCATAGTCATCCTCGTCAGCTGAGTGCTCTGCGTTTTGCCGGAGCACCATATCCAGCGCCTGCCTTAGCGGCAATCGCGCATGTTGGCAAAACTTAATTTGCTGAGCCGGACCTTCTTCCTTCATACCAGGGGCCGTTTAGACCCTGGATAAAGGCGGCAATGGCGACGGCGCGACAGTCACGACGTTAAACGCGGCCGCGCGGCTGTCCGGCCATCGCGCTCTCGGCTTGAGCGTTCCTCAGATGGTATCACACGAAATCATCGAAGAGGGTCGCAGGATCAGACCTGGTGGCGAGAGATCACTTGGTTCGACGTTCACCTGCTCCAATCGCGCCAAGAGCAGGTTGACTGCGGCTCCTGCCACCTCACCAAGGTGCAGATCAACTGCGGTCAGCGGAGGGGTGGCGAGTTTGGCGCGCATGCCGTCATAGCGGGTCGCGATCCGAAGGTCGTGGGGGATCTGGCGACCGGTGGCGCGGGCCGCGTTGAGAACGCCTGTCGCAAAGGCGTCGACCGGCACGCAAAGGGCCGAGATCGAGGGATTGGCGCGCAGCAAGCTTTCAGCAGCGATTGCTGCCGCTTCTTCGCCCCCCTGTTCGTCGATGCGGATGGCGCGTGGCGTAAAGCCGCTTCCGGCCATGCGCTGCGCATACACAGCCTCCATCTCGATATAGGAATTGCGCCTTTGTTCACCCGTTATCAAGCCGACCTGACCGTCGCCCGCAAGCAGGTGATCGAGCAGCAGATGCGCCGTTGCGGCGCTCTGCAAATCCACGAACGGAAGATCGTCTCGGCCGGGCGCACGCCCGATGCACACGACCTCGGTCCCGCGGGACGAAAAGAAATCCAGCACCGGGTCGTCTCGTTCCGGCTCCACGACGATGGCGCCGTCCACCTCAAGCGCGTCGAGGCGGTCGCGGGGCCCGAGTGGAGGAACGAGGCAAAGGGAAATACCCCTGGCAAAAGCCGTCACGGCGGCGGCAGCAGCAATTTCCATGAGGAAGCCCAGCCTCGACGGTCCGGCGGCCACCGCAAAGGGCATCGATGAAACCAGTGCGATAGATCCGGCTCTGCCGGTGCGCAAACGCTGCGCACGGTGATTGGGACGATAGCCCATTTCCTGCGCCAGCGTTTCGATGCGCTTGCGCGTTTCCGGCTCGACGTAACGTCGGCCGCTGAACGCGTGCGAAACAGTTGTGACCGAGACTCCAGCCGCCTTGGCAAGGTCGGCGATAGTAGGTTTTCCCATCAGCCCTCCGATGAACGTCTTCTATCACGCCGATCGCACCGAAGCAAAACGATTTGCAAAGGCGCGATTGTGTGTTAGTGGATGCGCATGCAAAACGATTTGCATAACGGCTTGAGGAGGCCGGGAGGAGGAAAACATGCAGAGTGAATTGAATGGAGTGGTCGAGCCGGTCGATGAGGGGCTGCCGCTTCGCAGCCTGTTCCTGTTTGGCCTTCAACACGTGCTGGTGATGGCCGCGTCTCCCATCACCGCCGTCTTTCTTGTCAGCAAGGCCCTTGGGTTTTCGGACGCGGTGACAGTCTCGCTCATCAGCGCAACCTTTTTCGTCTGTGGCCTTGGCTCGATGCTCCAGAGTTTCGGGCCAAAGGGGTTTGGTGCACGCCTGCCCTTCGTGATGGTGCCGGGAGGCGCGCCAATTGCCATCTTTCTGGCGATCGCCCAGCAGACGGACATCCAGACAGCCGTCGGTGCCGTCATCGTAACGGCTCTCTTTTACTTTCTGGCGCTGCCGGTCTTCCGCAGGCTGCTGCGTTACTTTCCGCCGATCGTCGTTGGAACGATGCTGTTGCTGGTCTCCGTCAATCTTGTGCGCATCTATGGCGTGACCATCACCGGAAAGCCTGGCAGCGAGGGCTTCGCAGCGCCCGTCGAGGTCGGACTGGCACTGATCACCATGATCCTTACAGTCGCTGCCGCGCGGGTCTTTTCTGGAACGCTCCAGCGGCTCGCCGTCATGCTCGGACTGGTCGGTGGTGCGCTCGTCGCGCTCGCCATCGGCCACATGGATCTGTCGGGTGTGTTCACCGGGCCGGTCATCGCCGTTCCGCAATTATTTCCCTTCGGCATGCCGAAGTTCGACCTCGTCGCAGCCATCCCGCTGATCGTGTTCTCGATCATTTCCATGGCGGAGGCGACCGGTCAGACGATCGCGACGGCTGAAATCGTCGGCCGCCGGGGAGATGCCCATGCGATCGTGCCTTCGACCATCCGCGGCGATGCACTGATGTCGCTCGTCGGTGGCCTGTTCGGCACATCGCTGATCATCACCAGCGGCGAGAACGTCGGTATCGTGCGCGCGACCGGCGTCAAGTCTCGCTATGTGACCGCGATGGCGGGCGCCATCCTCGTTCTCATCGCGCTCTTCGCCCCGATTGGCCGGATGGCCACGGCTTTGCCTGAGGCCGTCGTCGGCGGCACGGCAGTCATCGTCTTTTCGATTATTGGCGTCATCGGGATCGACCTCCTGCGTCGCGTCGATCTGCGCGAACATGGCCCCATGTTCACCCTCGCGGCCGCCCTCTCGATGGGTCTGCTGCCGATCCTGGTGCCCGGTGTCTACAGCCAGTTTCCGCAATGGACGCAGATGATCCTCGGCAACGGACTTGCCGCAGGCACGATCACCGCCGTCGTCGTCAACGCCATCTTTTCACATTGGGGCCAAGCCGGACGATCCGAAATTGCGGCGGCGCCCCTGCAATCCACCACTCAAGGAGCAAGCGAGTGAGCGCAATCCGCCAACAACTATCGACCGCCGGCGACCTCATGCTGCGCCCAGGACAAGTTCTTCTGCCGGATGGCCCGCGCACCGGAAAAGCCATCGTCGTGCGCGATGGCGTCTTTCAGCGGATCGATACCGTGGAAGCGATCGCCCGGGACTTCCCCGAGATTGTTCCGATCGACCTGCCCAACCATCTCCTGATGCCCGGTTTCGTCGATACCCATACGCACCTGACCCAGTCGCTTGGCAAGGCCCTCGTCTTTGGAGAACCGTCGGAAATCTTCCGGCGGATCTGGGTGCCGCTGGAAGGCAGTCTCAACGAGCGCATGGTCTATCTCTCGGCAAAGCTTGCCGCATTGGAAGCGCTGCGTGGGGGGTTCACGACCGCCGTCGATGCCGGCACCCGCTCAAAGGGTCATGTCGGCGCTCTGGTGCGGGCTGCAGGGGAGGTGGGGCTTCGCAGCGTCGTCGGCTTTATCTGCAACGATCTTTCGGGAAGTGCGCAGATCGCCGAACCCGGCGTCATCCTGCGCCAGGCGGAAGAGCACGTCTCCACCTACAGGCAGGACCCGCTGATCCATCCCTCGCTGGCGATTTCGATCCCGGAGGCCGCAACTGACGGAATGCTCAAAGCGGTTTCCGAATTGGCAGCCGCGTCCGGGGTGGTGTTCCAGACCCATGTCAACGAACACCTTGTTGCCGTCGAACGCTCGTTGGCAGCGAAAGGATTGCGACCGATCGAGCACCTGGCGCATCTGGGCGTTCTTGGCCCTCAGGTCCTCCTCGCGCACGCGACGCTCGTCACGCCGCATGAACTCAATCTTTTGCGCGAGACAGGAACGGCTGTCGCTTACAATCCCGTCGCCACCCTGTGGAAGGGGAATGCCGTCGCACCAGCCCTGCAAATGGCAGCGCTCGGCATGCGGTTCGGGCTCGGAACGGACGGAACCCGCGCCGACGCGTTCCGTCTGATGGACGCGGCCGAGGGCCTCCAGCGCGCGGGGTTTGGTCTTGCAACGGGGGATTCTTCCTGCGGCGGTGGCTGGCTGTGGCTCGACCGGGCAACATCCGGCGCCGCAGACGCCGCAGGCCTGTCTCATGTGACCGGCTCGATCACCGAAGGTCTTGCCGCCGACTTCCTGCTCGTCGACCTCGATCGGCCCGAGTTCACGCCCTCGCACGATCTGACGTGGGAGCTTGTCCGCTACGGCAATCGCGATCAGATCGACGCGGTCTTTACCAGCGGCCAGCTTCGGCTTTGGCAAGGCTGGCCGATTGATTGGGACGCCCGGGCACTGCTCGAAGAGGTGAGAGGCGAAACGACGACCGCCATTGCCGAGGCGCCGATCCAGCGCATTCATCCGCTCTCCGAAGCACATCGCCGCCTTGGACAATACCGATGAGTTTTGGTCTTCTTGCCGTTCTGGCTGCCGTGACATTCGTTTCGGCCTTCATTCAAGGGGCGCTCGGCATTGGCTTCGCCCTGATCGTCGCGCCGATCGTCGGTATGCTGAAGCCCGATCTTCTGCCGGTGACCCTGCTTTTGCTGATGCTGCCGCTCAATCTGCATGTGGCAGCGCGAGAGCGTGCCCATGTCGACTGGTCAGGCGCGACCTGGATCACGATCGGACGCTTCGCGGGAACGTTTGCTGGCCTTTGGCTGCTGGCAGCGCTTTCGATCGAACAACTGGATCTTGCCGTCGGTGTGTTCACGGTGGTCGCAGCCGTCACCGCGCTCATAGCCCCGCCGTTCACGCCGAACAGGCCGAGTGCGCTCGGGGTCGGATTGTTTACGGGCGTCACCGAAACTGCCACGGGTATCGGCGGCCCGCCGCTTGCGCTGCTCTACCAGCATGCCAAGGCGCCGGTGCTAAGGGCAACGGTGGCCCTTTGCTTCTTCGTCGGCGAGGTCATGTCCCTCGTCGTGCTGGCCATATCCGGGCGCGTTGGGTCAGAGCAACTGCTCGTCGCCCTCTACCTGACGCCGGCGGTTCTGCTCGGAAGTGCGGTCTCAAAGCACGTGCATGGCCGCATCGGCGGCCGCGGTCTTCGGATCGCCGTTCTGGGCTTTGCCATCGTCAGCGGGTTGTTCCTTATCGTCCGGTGAACGACGCTCTCTCGTTAACCGGCCGTCGGCAGACCACCGGAGCTAGAAACGTCCATAGGCGCCGCCGGCGCCGCTGATGGCCGTGAGGAAACTGGCAAGTCCGGCAGAGCGAAGCGGCAGGTATTGTTTTTGCTGCTCGCGGCAAAGGCGTTTGACCAGGCCCACCGCCGTGTGACTGATGTGATCGACCGGAAAGAGGATCGTCGCTGCCTGCCCGACGAGGGCGGGCAAGAGCGTCGTGCTGTCTTCCATGCCTCCGTCGTGGAGGAGGAGGTCGATGTTGCGCACTCTTGCGTAGGCTCGAAGATGATCAAACAGATTGCGTCGGCCGCCGACATAGAGCACGGGGCCGCTGAGCTGTGCGGGCGGCGCGCTGCCGTCGTCTCTGAGCTGAGCTGTGATTGCCGTCTCGAGGGCTTCGTTTTCGCGTAGGACCGCGTAACGCAGATCCTGCATCTGCTCCAGTTCCCGCTGAAGGGCATCGGATTTCTCCTCAGACGCGGCAAGGCGCTGGGCGAAGGCCTCGTTGCGCGTCACGTCCGCTTCGTTGCTTGCGGATAGACCCCTCGTGCTTTTTGCAATGCGCGCCAAGGGTGCGACCGACGCGGCGATTGCTTCGGCGTGGATCGCTCTCTCCTCCAATTGCCGGAGGCGCTGTTGCAGGGCGATCCGCTCATCGGCGGCCGCCTTCAGACGCGTCTCCTGCCGGGCGGTTCGTTCGCGTTCCTGTTCGAGTTCCCTTTCCAGCTCTGTCAGCCGTGCGATGTCGAGCCGACTTGCGCTGCCGACAAGGTGCGACAGCATATGCACTTCTCCGAAGATTTCGCGCATTAGTGCTGGCGATGTTCCCGGATGGCTCATCAGTGCCCAATACGGGCCGGCGATGTCGCCGCGCTCGAAGGAATTGCGCCAGATGTTTCGGAGTTCGTCTTGATCGGCCTGCCGGGGAATGCGCTTGATGCTGCTCTCGTGGCGCTTGTCGAGCGCCTTGTTGAGCAACTTTGCCGCCTGATCCCGTTGACCAGCAAGCCACACGCCTCGACCGTGCAGGGTATGGTCCGTCGCAGTGCGCACATCGTCTTGTCCGGTCCTGATCAGGACCTGGCGCAATTCTCCCGCCGTCAGGCAGGTGCCGATGATCGAGCAATGAAATGTCGAGGCAATGTCCCAGGTCCGCAAGCGATGGGCACTGATCTTGGGTGTGTGGCCATCCGGGGATGCAGCGAAGGACAAGGCTGCGGCAGGCAGGGGGACACCGTGGGATTTGAGACGGGGCAACGTGGGCATGGGCGTTCCGGAGCTAGGGCAGTTGCTGGCACTTCGCGACGCGGCCGTCCGCATTGCACATCCGCGAACGGGCCTTTCATCACAGGTAAACCCAATTATCGTTATATTTCAAGAAATATAATGCTGAGGGAAAACGCGCGCCCGAACGGGAACCACAGAATTCCCGCGCAGTTTTCGTCATTGCGTCGTTCAGCGAACAAACGTGCATGTCTGAAACGGAGCGCTGCCAAGGGGTTTCCCGCACAGCAATTGGTGTGAGTTCAAGCGTTTGCGCGTAGGAGAAAAGTGCCCGGACGGCGCTGGGCAGCGAGACGACCGGCCGTTTCCCAGGCCTCAGACCTGTTTCGCAACGCTGGCGATGAAGGCCGCTTTCAGATGCTCGGCGGCGGGCGAAAGGCTGTGGTGGCGCCGTTGAAGCAAAGAGACGTCACGCATGACGATGGGGTCAATGAGATCGACTGTCGTTACACCGACGGCCGAGGCGAGCTGTCCGGAGTTTTCCGGTAGCACCGAAACGCCCATTCCGGCGGCAATCATGCTGATCGCCGTTGTCGAAAAGCGTACCTCGTACTTTGGCCGGTAGTTCGGCACGACGCGAATGAGGTTGTGCTCGACGATGTTGCGCAAAGGGTTGGAGGCGGCAAGCGTGATTAGCGTTTCGTCCTTGAGCTCGGCCCAGCGCACGGATTTACGCTTGGCAAACCGGTGATCCTCGCGGCAGACGAGCATCAGTTTGTCGCGCAGCAGCGGGGTGGCGGCGATTTCGGGGTCTTCCTCCGAAAGGGTGCCGACGGCGATATCGACCTCGTGGCGCTTGAGCGCCGGGGTTATCTGCTCTTCCGGCATGTCGCGAATGTTGACGGAGATCTCCGGATACTTGTTCAGGAATCTGGCGATGATCGGCGGTACGACCGTTGCGGCAAGCACGATCGCCGCGGCGATCGTCACTTGCCCACGCTTCAGCGAAGCGTTGTCGCGCACGTCGCCAACGGCAAGCTCGAGGTCCTTCATGATCTTGCGCGCCTGGGGCAGGAATTCCTGGCCGACCAGGGTGAGGGAGACCATGCGCGTGTGCCGGTCGAACAGGCGCACGCCGATCTCCCGTTCCAGATCCCGGATGAGGATGCTGACCGCGGACTGGGTGAGATGGAGGTTGCGTGCGGCGATGTTGAACTGGCCGAGCTCGGCCACAGCAATGAAGGCCCTGAGTTGCCGCAGGGTTATGTTCATATACGCGCGGCCTCCCGTTACATCGCTCCCATCAAAGCCTGCCAGACCTCGGCTTGTCTACCCCGCAAGTGCGGCTTGCTCTTTGTTGCCGGCCATGAGCAGGCCGAGTTCGTCGAGACGGGCGCGGTCGGGCGGCAGTTCGCCAAGGATTTCGCCGTGGAACATGACGACGATGCGGTCGCAGATTGCAAACAGCTCCTCGAGTTCCGTGGAGATCAGCAGAATGGCGCGGCCGCTGTCGCGCTGGCGCAGCATCTCCTCCATCACGAACTCCATCGCGCCGATATCGATGCCGCGCGCGAGCTGATTGACGAGGATGAAATCGGGATCGCGCGCCAGCTCCCGCGCGACGACGAGCTTTTGCTGGTTGCCGCCTGAAAGTGCTGCGATCGGCTGGTTCTCGTCCCGGCTCTTCACGCGAAACCGCTTGATCAGGTCGCGGGTGTGCTCGCCGATGACCTTGCGGTTGAGCATGCCCCCCGTCGCGAACGGTTTTTGGTCGTAACGCTGCAGAATGGTGTTTTCGCTGAGCGACAGCGGCAAGACGATGCCGTGCTTGTGGCGGTCTTCCGGAATGTGGGAAAAACGCCTGGCATTGATTTCTGCCGGGTCGAGCCCGGTTATATCGTTTCCGTTGAGAACGACGCGCCCGGAATCGACCGGCAGCAGGCCGGAGAGCGCGAGCGATAGTTCCGTCTGGCCGTTGCCGGATACGCCGGCAATGCCGACGATTTCGCCGGCGCGTACATCGAGGCTCACGCCGCGCACGGCCGGAAGGCCGGTCTCGGCGCGGCAGGTGAGGTTTTCCACCGAAAGCACGATACGACCTGGCGGTTTGGGGCTGCGCGGGAGCTCCATGCGCACCTCACGACCGACCATCATGCGCGCAAGCTCACGCGCATTTGTCTCCCCGACCCTGACCGTATTGACGACGCGGCCGTCACGCATGACGCTGATGCGATTGCTGACCCGCATCACTTCGTCCAGCTTGTGCGAAATGAAGACGACGGTCTTCCCATCCTTCACCAGATCACCCATCAGCGAAAGGAGGCGGTCGGTCTCTTGCGGGGTGAGAACGGCGGTCGGTTCGTCAAGGATGAGCAGGTCGATACCGTGGAATAGCACCTTCAGGATTTCCACCCGCTGCTGCTCGCCGACCGAGAGGTCTTCGACGATTGCGTCGGGACGCACGTCGAGGGCGTAGCGCTCGGAAAGCGCGCGGATCTTTCGGTGGACCTTGTCGATATCGGATATGACGCTGAGCGCCGAACCCTGGCCGAGGATGTAGTTTTCTGCCACGGTCAGGTTCGGTACCAGCATGAAGTGCTGGTGCACCATGCCGATCCGCTGGCGGATCGCGTCGCGTGGGCTTGTAAGGCGCACCGATTGTCCCTTGTAGACGATCTCGCCTTCATCCGGCCGGACCATGCCGCAGATCATGCTCATCAGCACGCTCTTGCCGGCGCCGTTTTCGCCGAGCAGCGAATGGATCTCGCCTTCCTCGATTTCGAGCGAAACGCCGTCGCTGGCGATGATAGGGCCGAAACGTTTGCGGATATTGTCGATGCGCAGGAACGGTTTTGCCGACATGTCGATCACCTCATCTCGTAGGGCTGGCCAAGCTTGCTGGGTGCGGCACCCTTGCCGCGGAAGGCGACGAGCGTGACGATCGTCATGATGTAGGGAAGCGCCTGCAGCACTTGGTAGGGCACGACGATCGATGCCTGCGCCTGGAGCATGAGCTGCAGGGCGTAAAAGAGGCCGAAGAGCAGCGAGACGAAGAAGGCGCCGATCGGCGACCAGCGGGCAAAGACCACGACGGCAAGGGCGATGAAGCCGCGGCCGGAGGTGATGCCTTCGACGAACTGGTTGGCATGGCCAAGCGTGAGGAACGCGCCACCGAGCCCTGCAAGCCCTGTACCGACGAGAACGGCGGCATAGCGGTAGCCGACGACACTGCGACCGGCGACGTCGACGGCCTTCGGGTGCTCGCCGACGGCGCGAAGCGTCAGGCCGAAGGAGGTGCGGTAAAGCATCAGGGTGGCGAGTATGGCGACCAGCACGGTCGAATAGACGATCAGGTTCTGACGGAAGAACGCCTCCCCGAGAAAGGGCAGATCGCTCAGCCAGGGTATGTGGACCGGCTGGGCGATCTCGATGCCCTTGCCGGTCGAAACGTAATAGGTGCGAAAGAGGAAGGCCGTCAGGCCCATGCCGAGCAGGTTGAGGGCCGCCCCCACCACGATCTGGTCCGCCTTGATGGTGATCGTGAAGACGGCGAAGACGAGCCCGAACAGCATGCCGCCGGCAACGCCGGCCAATAGCCCGAGCGGAATGTTGCCGGTGGCTGCGGCCGCAGCGAAGCCGCAGAAGGCGCCGACGAGCATCGTGCCTTCGAGCCCGATGTTGAGCACGCCTGCGCGCTCGGAAAAGACCTCGCCGATCGAGGCGAAGATCAGGGGGGTGGCAAGCCTCCAGGCGGCGCCGACGAGCGCTGCGAGAAAGGTGAGAGAAATCATGTCGTCCATGGGTTCGACCCTCCAGGAATATCGCCAAAGTTTTGTTTTCCCGCGGGCGGTCTACGGCGACGCGGGAGTTTCCATGCTTTCAAGCCACAGTCCTGAGGATGTCGCGCAGCTTTGCGAAGGCGACGACCGAGAGGATGACGATGCCCTGAATGACCAACACCAGGACCTGCGGGACCTGTGAGGTGATCTGGAGGACTTCCGAGCCGGAGCGAAGCGTCGCAAAAAGCCCGCCCGACAGGATTGCCGCCAACGGATTGTTGCCGGCCAAGAGCGCCACCGCGATGCCCTCGAAACCATAACCCGGCGAAATGTTCTGGTAGAGCCGACGTGTGACGCCCGCCACCTCGAAGGCGCCGGCAAGGCCTGCCATCGCGCCGCTGATGCACATCGCGATCATGACGTTCCTGGCGACGTTCATGCCGGCATAGCGGGCGGCATGCGGGTTGAGACCGACGACGCGCAGCGCAAAGCCGCGGCTGCTTCTTCGCAGGAAGATGTACAGCGCAACCGCCAGAACCACCGCAACGAGGATGCCGATGTGAAGCCTAAGGTCGGTTACCAGGCGTGGCGTCCAGGCTTCGCGCACCAGCCTTGCCGATTGCGGATAGGCGGCACTCGCATCGCGCATCGGACCGGTGACGAGATAGCTCGTGAGGATGAGGGCGATGTAGTTGAGCATGATGGTGGTGACGATCTCGCTTGCCTGAAAGCGCACCTTCAGATAGCCGGCTATGCCAGCCCAGGCGGCGCCCGCAAGCGCCCCCGCCAACATCACAAGCGGCGCATGCACCCAGACGGATAGGCCGTCGATGCTGGTGCCGACAAGGGTTGCGGCGATTGCGCCGACATAGAGCTGGCCTTCGGCGCCGATGTTCCAGATCGAGCAGCGAAACGCGACGCACAGCCCTGCACCGATCAGGATCAGCGGCGTCGCCTTCAGGAGAATTTCTCCGACCGAGCGTATGTCCTGGAACGAGCCGAAGACCATGACGGTGACGACGTCGCTGCCGTTGAAGCCGTTGAGCCAGAGCAGCACGGCGCCGAAGGCGAGTGCGACGAGAACTGCCGCGATGGGTGTCAGGGCGCTGATCGCAGCCTGCGAGAGTGTCCTGTAGAAAGCTTGGGCTGCTTGAGAATTCACGGTCTCACGCACTCCCTGGTTTATCTCAGCCATGGGTGTGTCCATTGGTGTGATGCGGGAAGTGGCTGCGGCTGGATATCCCGCCGCAGCATGGAGGCAGCTATTCTGCGCCGGTCTTGATCTCGCCGGCGGCGATCTTGGCGCTGATTGCCTTGACCTCGGCGCGGATATCCTCCGGCACGGAGACCGGACCGTCGTCGCGGAAGGTAAACGAGATGACCTTCGGGTCCTTCAGGCCGAAAACCACGTTCTCCGTGGGCGGTTGGCCTTCCTTGATCGCGCGAACCACTTCGACCACGCCTTGAGCATAGTCGGCGACGTAGAGCCCGAGAATGTTGTTGGGCGCAACCTCGGTAAAGTCGCTGAAGATCGAGAAGGAGCGCACGTCCGGGCCGGATTCGGCAATCGCCTGGTAGCCGCCGACGGTGGCGCCGGAAGCGTTCGGTACGACGAAGTCAGCGCCTTGCGAGATCATGCTGAGCGCCGCTTCCTTGGCGGCGGTCGTATCGGTGAAGTTGCCGATATAGGCTTCGCTGATCGGGAAGTCCGGATTGATGCTTTTTGCGCCGTTCTTGAAGCCGGCGAATGCCTGCTGGATCGGCGGGATTTCCATGCCGCCGACAAGGCCGGCCTTACCGCCCATTTTCGCAGCGATCACACCCATCAGGTAAAAGGGCTGGCTGGTATCGGTATTGAGCCCGATAACGTTGCCTTCGTGGATCGCGCTCGACGAGATCAGGAAATAGGTGTCCGGATAATCGAGCGCGACATCGCGCGCGGCGTCCTGGAACTCAAAACCGTGGCCAAGGATGACCTTGTAGCCCTGGCTCGCATAATCTCGAAACGCCTTTTCGAAGGAGGCCGGGTTCTGCTGCAGCTCGACATAGCTGATCTTGGCGCCAAGCTGTTGCTCAACGCCCTTGAGCGCGTTGTAGCCGATCCGGTTCCATCCTTCTTCGGAAACGCTGCCGGGCACGAGAAGGCCCATCTTGAAGTCTTCGGCGTGCGCGAGGTCCTGCCAGAGTATTCCGGTCAGGGCCATTCCGAGAGTGGACGCAAGCAGCAAACGACGTGAAATTTCAGTTATCATTTCATTCCTCCCATTAGATTGCAGTCCCAATCCCCCCGGAGCAGCCGTTCCCCTTTATGCGTTCTCCTTCAGGCGGATGTTTTCAGTAGTGCTCTGCGAGACCAGGCGCCCGTTCGAAAAGACGGAAGCCCGATCCGGCCCGCCAGCAACCAACGTGTCGGTATCGATGCAGTCGGTAATGACGAAGTCGGCGCGCGCGCCGGGTCTGAAACCGTAGTCCTTGCCAAGCCCCATCAGTCGGGCAGGGGCCGTCGTGATCATGCTGTGCGCGGCTGAGAGCTCGTCCCCGCGCAGATGGCCTGCAAGCAGTGTCCAGCGGGCGATTTCCAGCATGTCGCCCGAGCCGGTCGGAACGAACGGATCCTGGATATTGTCCGAGGCGGTGGCGATGGTGATGCCGGCGCGATGGAGTTCGGCGACACGCGTCAACCCGCGTGGCGGCAGCATCTCGTAGTCGCGGCCCTGTAGATAGAGATTTGCGGCCGGCAGTGTCACCACGCCGACATTCAGTTTGTCCAGGCGCTCGGCTATCCGCTGGAACTCCCGGCGCGGCAAGGCGCTCAACACCGAGACGTGGCTGAAGACGGTGCGCCCCTGCATACCGAAGCGCTCGACGCGTTCGAGTGCGGCGTCGATGAGATGCACGCCGGCATTGAGGTGTTCGTCGAGGTGCAGGTCGATAGGCTTGCCGGATTTCACAGCGGCCGAAAACAGGATGTCGAGGTAGCGCGGCGGGTCCTCGGAAACGGCGGGCGTTCCGCCGACGGCATCGGCGAGCGCAACGGCGCCGTCGATGTTGTTGCCGAGCCACTCGAAGTCTTGGCCCGGATGCGGCGTCATGAAGGCGACGAGCTGAAGCGTGATGCGGTGCTTTTCGGCATCGCGAATGGCGGCCAGCGTCTCGATGCCATGGAAACCGGCATCCTTGTCGACGTTGATGTGGCTGCGGATCGCGGTCGTGCCGCGCGAAAGACATCGCCCGATTGTGCGCGTCGCGCGCTTGTGAATGTCGTCGGGGCCGGCGGTGCGGGCGTATTTCCCAAAGGCTTCGCGGGCGCCCTGGAGCGTGCCGGAGGGATTTGGCGTAAACCGCAGCACCCCCGTCTTGTCGAGATGCTGGTGCGCGTCGACGAAGCCCGGCGAAACGAGCATGCCGGAAATGTCTATGCAGGCGCCGCACGAACCGGTGTCGAGAAAGGGCTCGACGACCGTGATGCGCCCGTCGGCGCCGACGATAATGTCGCTTGCCGACTGCGAGCCGTCATCGTTTATGACGGTGCCGCCCGTGAGGGCGAAGGACTGACCGGGGATCAGTCTTGCGAGCAACGCAGCTGGATTTTCACGTACCATGTCGTCCCCACCTTGTTGTTATGGCGGGAAACTAAGCACGCGCTTTTAATTCAAACAAATTCATTATTTCAATTATTTGATAAATGGATCGTATTAATTGTCGATCGCCAGGCACCGATCGAGCATGGCCAACGTCATGGAAAGAGACGCCTGATCAACTGGTTGACCGGCAATCTGAAACGGGCCGATGCGATCGGCTTTTGGCCTCGGCCCTGGTTTGCATTCAGTGCCTGTATTGCGGTTCCTCGGCGTCGAGTTGCCGGCGGATGGCGGCAAGATGGGCCCGTGCCGACTCCGGGTCACCCTCGCGCATCTGCCGGTAAGCGGCCTCAGCGATCTGTGGGGCGACGGGCAGGACTTCCCGTCCGGTGGACATCGCAAGCACCTGCACTTCGGCCGCCCGTTCCAGATAGTAGAGATCGTCCCAGGCATCGGCGATTGTCGGCGCCAGGACCAGCACGCCGTGGTGTTTCAGGAAGACGATATCGGCGTCGCCCGCTGCAGCAGCAATGCGAGCGCCTTCCCGATGGTCGAGGGCAAGGCCGTTGTAGTTTTCGTCGACAGCGGTGCGTCCGTAGAATTTCAGCGCAGTCTGGCCGGCCCAGATCAAGGGGGCGCCCTCGGTCATGGATAAGGCGGTCGCATACGGCATGTGCGTGTGGAAGGCGACTTTTGCGCGCGGCAGCCGGCGGTGGATTTCGGCATGGATGTAAAAAGCGGTTGCCTCCGGCTCACCGTCACCGTCGATGACGGTGCCGTTGAAATCGCACACCAGCAGCTTTGATGCCGTCAGCTCGCGAAAGGCATAGCCGTAGGGATTGACGATGAAGAGATCGTCATGGCCGGGTACGACAGCCGAAAAATGGTTGCAGATGCCCTCTTCGAAGCCGTTGCGCGCCGCCATGCGGAAGCAGGCCGCCAGATCTTCCTTGGTGCTGCCTGCGGATGGCATCTGTGGAAAGGTTGGGCCGGTTCGACCGTGCCGCTTCGGTGCTGCTTTTCAGGGAATGCGCCATGAGTTGCTCCTGGTTTGGCTTGAGCTGGGAGCGGCGGCCGGCCGAAAGCCCTCCGCGCGCAGCGAAGGCTGCGCCCTGCCTGCCCGCCGTTCCGCGGTCCAGCAGCGCGCCCAGATAACGCCGGAAAATGCGCGTGGTCAAACGCAAGGTCGCGTCTGAATACAAGACGTCTTTCCATGGAAACGTCAGTGCACGGATTTCAGCAGGAAGTCGCGAAACCGCCGGGCGGCCGGAGAGAGGGAGCGCGTGCGTTTCTGGATCAGGCTGACTTCGCGCTTGATGTGCGGCTCGGTCGGCGTGCGCACGACGAGGCCCATGGAGGTCGCAAGCCGTGTGACCGCCGATGTCATGATCGCGACGCCGAGCCCGCCTTCGACCATGCCGATAATCGTCAGCGGCAAGGCCACCTCCTGCATGGCCTTGTCGAAGGGCAGCACGATACCGTTGCGTGCCAGCTCGTTTTCGAGGCGGTCCCTGATCGGATTGCCGCGGTGCGGACCGATCAGCTTGCGGTCAACCAGGTCGGTCCAACGAATTTCACGCAGCCTGACCAGCGGGTCGTCCGGATGAAGGACGATGAGGAATTCGTCGGTCGTCAGCCGGGTACCCATCAATTCGGTATCGTCCTCCGGCACGGTTCCGATCCCGAGGTCGACCGAGCTGTTGGTCACCTGTTCCAGGACGGCGATCTCCGCCACGTCATGAAGAGCGACAGTGATATCGGGGTAGAGCCGGGTGAAGGCGTTGACGAGCTGCGGCAGCATCAAAGCCGCCTGCACGGTGCCCGCTGCAATCGAAACCTTGCCACGTCTCAGCGCATTCAACTCGCGCGAGCTCTCCACCATGCCATCGATGTCGGCGACGGCACGTGCGGCAACCGGCAAGATGTCCATGCCCGCCTGCGTAAGCCGCAGAAGACGTGTATGCCTGTCGAAGAGACGCAGCTTCAAATTCTGCTCCAGCTGCCGAACCAGCGTGCTCACCGCCGACTGCGAGGAGCCGAGCCTGTCGGCGGCCAGGGTGAACTGCCCCAGATTGGCTACGGTGACGAAGGCTCGAAGCTGTTTCAGCGTGATGTCCATGCCGGTCCATTCATTCAATTACTATATGAATAAATATGATTGTGCCGATTGTTTGCTGATTTGGCCAGCCGCATGATCCGCTTTGTACGGCGTGCGGTGACCAGATCATGAGGCCGAAGTTGCCCTCCCACCGCGCCGGAAGCTGTTCGCTGGGAGGAAAGCGAATGCATAAATCCGATACGACTGATCCTGTCGAAAAAACCTACCCGATCCCAAGTTTGATGGCCCTTGGCCTACAGCATGTTCTCGTCATGTATGCCGGAGCGGTCGCCGTGCCGCTCATTGTCGGCAGCGCACTTCAATTGCCCAAGGAACAGATTGCGATGCTCGTCAGCGCGGATCTCTTCTGTTGTGGCATCGTCACCCTCATCCAGGCGCTCGGCATCTGGAACATCGGCATTCGCCTGCCGATCATGATGGGGATTTCGTTCACCGCCGTACCCTCGATTATCGCGACGGGCACCAATCCCGATCTCGGCATGCCGGGCGTCATCGGCGCGGTCATCGGCTCCGGGGTGTTCACGATCCTGGTCGCGCCGTTCTTCGGCCGCTGGGTACGGTTCTTCCCGCCTGTTGTCACCGGCACGGTGATGCTGGTGATCGGCCTTTCGCTGATGCGCGTCGGGGTAAACTGGGCGGCAGGTGGCCAGCCGATGATCAAGGGTCCGGACGGCATGATCCCGAACCCGGCCTACGGCGCGCCGTTCGCGCTCGCCGTGGCTGCCATCGTGCTCATGTCGATCCTGCTCCTCACCCGCGTTCTCAAGGGCTTCATGGCCAATCTTGCGGTCCTGATCGGGATCGGGATCGGCTTCGTGGTCGCGATCGCTGCCGGCAAGGTGGATTTCCACGGCGTTGCCGAGGCCGACTGGGTGCGCATCATTCACCCGCTCGCCTTCGGATGGCCGATCTTCGAGTTCTGGTCGATCCTGTCGCTCTGTGCGGTCATGACGGTCATGATGATCGAATCGACCGGCCAGTTCCTGGCTGTCGGCGACATGGCCGGACGCAAGATCACCGAGGCAGAACTGACCCGGGGTTTGAGAACCGACGGTGTCGGTAACATCATCGGCGGCCTGCTCAACACCTTCACCTATACGACCTATGCGCAGAACGTCGGACTGCTGCAGATCACCGGCGTGCTCAGCCGCTTCGTGGTGGCAGCGGGCGGCGCCATCCTGATCCTGCTCGGCTCGCTGCCGAAGGTTGCCTTCGTCAGCGCATCGATCCCGAGCTATGTCGTCGGCGGTGCGGCAATCGTGATGTTCGGCATGGTGTCGGCGACGGGGGTGAAGATCCTGTCGAAGGTGGATTTCGTGGCCAATCGCCGCAATCTCTACATCGTCGCCGTCAGCGTCGGCCTCGCCATGGTGCCGGTCGTTGCCGAAAACATCTTCGATCAGCTGCCGGCGGCGATCGAGAAGTTCCTGCACAGCGGCGTGCTCGTCGGCACCTTTGCGGCGGCACTGCTCAACATTCTCTTCAACGGCGTTCCGGCGAAAGAGCCGGAGGAGGCCGAACTCGCGGACGGAGCGCCGGCTGCCGACCCTGCCTAGAGAACAACACCATTAGTCCGGCGGCCGCGCGCCGCCGGAGCCCCAACCCCAAGAGGATTCCATGAGACGCTTCGACTATCATCGGGCGGAAACGCTGGAGCATGCCTCCCGTCTTCTCACCGAGCTCGGCGACGACACATTCCTGTTCAACGGAGGCACGGACCTTTTGGTCGAGATCCGCGAACGGCTGCGCCGCGTGCGCAACGTCGTCGACATCAAGCAGATCCCTGGTTTGTCCGACATCACCTATGACGAGACGCGCGGACTGACCTTCGGTGCGCTGGTGACCGTCGGACGGCTGGAGAACCTGTCGCTGGTGCGCCAGCGATATCCGAACCTGCGTTCAGCACTCGCCTCGCTCGGCTCCATCCAGGTGCGCAACCGCGCGACCGTCGTTGGCAATATCTGTCGCGCCTCGCCGTCGGCCGATACCATTCCGCCCTTGGTGGCGGACGGCGCCTTCGTGCACATCTACAGCCGCACCAACATGCGTGTGGTGCCGATCTGCGAGTTCTTCACCGGCCCCGGCAGGACCGTTCTCGCCAAGGGCGAAATCGTTACCGGCATCACCGTGCCGCCGGCGGGTGACAATACCGGCAAGGCCTATCTCAAGCACGGCCGTCGAAAGGCGATGGAGCTGTCCACCGTCGGCGTCGCCGTCAGCCTGGCGATGGACGATGGCGTCTGCAGCGACATCCGCATCGCGCTCGGTGCGGTCGGCGCCACCGTTCTGCGCGCGCCGCAAGCCGAAGCCATGCTGCGTGGCACGAGGCTCGATGCTGAGACGGTCAGGAGTGCTGCCGACAGGGCGATGGAGGAATGCACGCCGATCAGCAACGTGCGCGCCAGCGCAGACTACCGCCGCGACATGGTCGGCGTCCTGACCGGTCGCGCCATCAAACAGGCATTGGAGACTTTCGCATGAAACGGATGGTCGAATTCACCGTGAATGGCGAGGCGCGCGAGATGGCCGTCGATGGCTGCTGCTCCCTGCTCGATGCGCTGCGCGACGAGGTCGGCCTCACCGGCACCAAGAAGGGCTGCGATGTCGGCGACTGCGGCGCCTGCACCGTGCTCGTCGATGGCGAGCCGGTCAACGCCTGCCTGATGCTTGCCGTGGAAGCCGAATGCCGTGCGGTCGAGACGGTCGAAGGGCTCCAGCCGGGTGTCGATCGACTGCATCCGCTGCAGGATGCCTTCATGCGGCACGGCGCCTCGCAATGCGGCTTCTGCACGCCCGGCATCCTGATGATGGCGAAGAAGCTCATCGACGACAATCCGCACCCGACTGACGAAGACATCCGCTTCGGGCTCTCCGGCAACATCTGCCGCTGCACGGGATACACCAAGATATTCGACGCGATCAAATCGGCCGCGCGCGAGATGGAGGCTGCAAGACCATGAACATGACCACCCCCATTGAACAGCGCGAGTTCAAGATCGTCGGCAAGAGCGTCAAGCGCGACGACGTGCTCGAAAAGGTCACGGGCGAGGCGCAGTATACCGGCGATATCAAGCTGCCCGGAATGCTGCACGGCAAGATCAAGCGCGCGGCGATCGCCCATGCGCGCATCAAGTCGATCGACGTCAGCAAGGCGCTCGCCTATCCGGGCGTCAAGGCTGTGCTGACCCACGAGACCGTGCCACGCGTGCTGCACTATGGGTCGCCGCATCCACGCTCGGCCTCCTGCACCAAGGACCAGTACATTCTCGACGACAAGGTGCGTTTCTGGGGCGAGGGCGTCGCCGCCGTCGCCGCCATCAGCGAAGAGATCGCCGACGAGGCGCTCGACCTGATCGAGGTGGAATACGAACCTTTGCCGGCCGTCTTCGAGCCGGAGGACGCCGCGCAGCCAGGCGCACCACTGATCCACGACGTTGGGCCGGGCGGCAATCTTGTGCTCGACCCGGTGCGCGTCAACCGCGGTGACATCGATAAGGGTTTTGCCGAGGCGGACTTCGTTCTCGAGGGCACATTTGCCGGCGGGCGGCCACACCCGGCCTACATGGAGCCGAACGTCTGCATCGCCGACTGGGACGGTTCCAACAAGCTGACCTTCTGGACCTCGACCCAGACCTCTTTCATGGTGCGCGGCATCCTTGCAGAAGTGCTCGGCCTGCCGCTCACCAAGGTGCGCGTGCTCGTCGACCATATGGGCGGCGGCTTTGGGGCCAAGCAGGACCTGTTCCAGCACGAGTTTCTCTGTGCGCTTTTGGCGAAGGAAACCCGCCGGCCGGTGAAGATGGAGTTCACCCGCCATGAGACATTCGTGGCCGGTCGTTCCCGTCACCCTTGCCGGATCTGGCTGAAGCAGGGCTTCAAAAACGACGGCACGCTCGTCGCCCGCGACATGAAGCTGGTCTACGATTCCGGCGCCTACGGGTCCCATGGCCCGGGCGTGACCATCGTTGGAACCACCGCCGCTACCTCGCTCTATCGCTGCGAGAACGTGCGGCTGGAGGGGCGGTGCGTCTACACCAACACCCCGATCAACGGCGCCTTCCGCGGCTACGGCGTGGTGCAGAGCTACTATGCGCTCGACATCCAGATGGACGAAGCGGCCGAACGGCTCGGCATGGATCCGGCCGAACTGAAGCTGAAGAACGTGGTGCGCGCCGGCGACATCGCGCCATCAGGCCATCCGATCCTCGGTCACGGGCTTGAAATCTGCCTCAAGCACGGCATCGACGTGCTCGACTGGAAGGCGCTTTGGAACCGCGACCGGGCTCCAGATCCGAAGCGCCCGCACATCCGCAAAGGGTGGGGCATCGGCTGCGAGATGCACGGCTCGTCTGCCTATCCCGGCATCAAGGAACAGGGCAACGCCACGGTGAAGGTCAACGAGGACGGCACGGTGACGCTGCTGACTGGCGCTGCCGGACTTGGCACCGGAGCCCATACGGCGCTGGCGCAGATCGTTGCCGAAGAGCTCGGGGTCCGCTTCGAGGACGTCGGCGTCATCCATGGCGACACGGACGTGGTTCCATGGGACATTGGGGCCTTTGCCAGCCACACGACCTACCTGGTCGGCACGGCCGCCAAGATGGCGGCCGGCAAGGTCCGCGCCGCCGTGCTCGCCAGGGCAGCGATGAAACTGCAGGTCTCGCCCGACGAGATCGACCTTTCCGAAGGCAAGGTCTTCCTCATTGCCGAGCCAGATCGCTCTATGACGGTGTCGGAGGCCATGGGGCCCTCACGTGGCATTCCTGCCGCCAATATCGTTGCCAACGGCACTTACGAGCCGACGAAATCCTACTCCTTCGCCGCACATTTCACCGAGGTGGACGTCGACACGGAAACGGGCATCGTCGAGGTCAAGCGCGTCGTGCCTGTGCACGACGTTGGACGCGTCATTCACCCGATCGCGGCGCAAGGCCAGATCGAGGGTGGCATCCAGCAGGGCATCGGCCACACGCTGACCGAGGACTACGTCATCGACAAGAAGACCGGGCGCTCACTCAATGCGGGCCTGGTCGACTACAAGATGCCGCTGTCGATGGACATGCCCGACATCGAGACGATCATCCTCGAGGCAGCGCCCGACCCGGGTGGTCCCTGGGGCGCCAAGGGTGTGGGCGAAGATCCGATCATCGCCATCGGTCCTTCCATCGCCAATGCCATCCACGACGCCATCGGCGTTCGCTTCCACCACTATCCGATCACACCGGAAGACATCCTGAAAGCCTTGAGGGAGAAGGGCGCATGAACATGCATATCGAACCAGCGAGCCAGCAGAAACTCCCGATCACGATCCTCACCGGTTTCCTCGGATCAGGAAAGACGACACTGCTCAACTACATTCTCACCGAGCGTCACGGTCACCGTATCGCGGTGATCGAGAACGAATACGGCGAAGTGGACGTCGACAGCGACCTGGTGCTCGCCTCGGACGAGGAAATCTTTCAGATGCAGAACGGCTGCATCTGCTGCTTCGTTGACGTGCGCAACGACCTGATCGACGTGATGAAGAAGCTCCTGAGCCACAAGGACAAGTTCGATCACATCATCGTCGAGACCTCGGGTCTTGCCGACCCGACGCCGGTCGCCACCGCCTTCTTCGTCGACCGTAGCGTGGCCGACGAGGTGGAGCTCGACGCCGTCGTCACGCTGGTGGACGCAATGCACATCGACCAGCATCTCTACGATCCGGTGCTCGACGGCAGCGACAACCAGGCGGTCAACCAGATCGTCGCGGCCGACCGCATCCTCGTCAACAAGATAGACCTTGCCGGGGAGGATGCCCTTGGTTCGCTGGAAACATCTCTGCGCAGGCTGAACCAGACAGCACCCATCCTCAGGTCCAGCTACGGCAAGGTGGATCTCTCCAACATTATCGGTGTCAAGGGTTTCCGGCCGTCCTATGTGCGAGAGCGGGCGGAAATTCTCGACATCGACATGGATGACGATCGCGATGCCGAGCACCATCATCACCATGATTGCAAGGAGCGGTGTTGCGACCATGCGCATCACGACCATGGGCACCACCATCATCATGACCATGGACGCGCGCACGCGACCCCCCTTCGGCCGCACCAGCATGACGCGACGGTGAAATCCCACTCCTTCGTCTATCCCGAAGCCTTCGACGGCGAGAAGCTTGCAGGTTTCCTCAAGGGCTACCTCGGCGAGCACGGCGACGACATTTTCCGCACAAAGGGCATCGTTTCCGTTGCCGGAGACGACCGCTTCTTCGTGCTCCAGGCCGTGCACAAGCTCGTCGATTTCCGCCCGGACCACGCCTGGGGCGAAGACAAACGCAAGTCGAAGTTCGTGTTCATCGGCCGCAATCTCGACCGCGAAAGTATCGACAGAAACTTGCGTGCATGCCTGGTGCCTTAGCAGCGAATCTCCACGCCGGACGGCGCTTGCGTAAGCCTTTCTGTCTGAGCCGCCCGCGCCCCTCCAGCGCGGGCGGTTGCTGCTGCTTTCAATGACAAAAATCGTTTTAAAAACAATTGTTTAGCTCATTTTTTGAGTTGACAATAATCGCGCGAAGTGGTTCCTTTGAAGGCGAGTAGAAGCACCGACAATTGCTCACCGTCTGTTGGAAGATGAGGCTGCGATGTCGATGCTGATCACCAAAGGAACACCCGGTTGCCCCGCCCTGGGAGCTTATGCGCCGGCCTGTTCCCTCCCTCTTCGGCATTTCCTGAGATCGCGGATCCAGGCCTGGCTTTGGCCGGCATGGCGTTCATCGCGCGGCCCCGCATCGACCGGACCCTCTAGGACAGGAGAAACCTATGATTATTGACCTGAGCTGCTATCCCACCGATCTGGTGGACCTGGCTTGGCGACACGACGGACCGCCGTTCACCGGCGACAAGCTGCTGAAGATGATGGATGGCCCCTACTATGTGAACGGCAAGCCGCGCCGGATCGACAAGGCCTTCATTCAGCCGCCGCAAGGCAACACCATCTACACCCACGAGGTGATGGATCTCGAGGGCAAGGCCGCCATCCGCCAGTACATGGCCTACACGGAAAAGATGGTGACCGAGCACCCCGACCGCTTCCTCGGCTGCTTCGTCTACAACCCGCGCTACGGCACCCAGAACGGCGCCGAAGAGATCGAACGCTACGCCAAGGAGTTCGATTTCAAGATGGTGCAGCTGCAGGCGAACATGCACGCCTACCGCCCGGACCGCGCGCTCGACTGGCTGCGACCGGCACTGAAGAAGTGCGCGGATCTCGGCCTGATGGTGAAGGTGCATACCGGTGACGGACCGTACTCGATCCCGACGGAGTTCTATCCGATCATCCGCGAGTTTCCGGAGGTCAACTTCATCCTGGCGCATTTCGGCGTTCAGACCGGCGGCGTCTACGTGTTTGAGCCGATGCAGATGGCACTCGACACACCGAGTGTCTACGTGGAATCCGGCTGGTGCCTGCAGTCGCGCATCGTCGAATTCGCCAAGGTTCTGCCCAAGCACAAGATCCTCTTCGGCTCGGATACGCCGCCGAACGAACCGGGCATGTGGATCAACCTCCTGGAGGTTCTCTGCCACGAGCCGCCGCAGGGCCTGAACCTCGATGAGGATACGCTCGAAGATTACCTCGGCAACAACGTCGCCCGGATGATCGGGCTGGAAGCGACGAAGCCACCGGCCACCGTCGAGGAAGCCGAGGCGTATCTGCGCCAGCACGGCGTCGCCCTTGCCGCGTAAATTTGAACGGAGTGAACAATGATCATTGATACCCATCTTCACCCGACCAACCTCGTCGACGAGGCGTGGCGTCACACGGGCGAGCCCTTCACCGGCGAGCGCATGCTCAAGCTGATGGACGGTCCCTACATGATCAACGGCAAGCCGCGCCGGATCGACATGGGCTTCATCCAGCCGCCGCCGGGCAACACCGGCTACCGCGACGGCAACCGCAAGGGTCGCGACGGCATTCGCGACTACATGGCCTATTGCGCCGAGCTTTGCCAGAAGTACCCGGACCGCTTTATCGGCAACTTCAACTACAACCCGCGCTGGGGACCTGAAAACGGCGCTGCGGAGCTGGAATTCCACGTCAAGGAATACGGTTTCAAGATGTTGAAGCTGCACGCCAACATGCACGGTTATCGCCCCGACCGCGCGCTTGATTGGCTGCGTCCGGCGATGAAGAAGTGTGCCGAACTCGGCGTCGTCGTGCTCATCCACACGGGTGACGGCCCGTACACCATCCCGACGATGTTTTATCCGATCATTCGCGAGTTCCCGATGGTGAACTTCATCATCGGTCACTTCGGCATCCAGACCGGCGGCAACTATTCGTTCGAGTCCTTCTGGATGGCGATGGATACCCCGAACGTCTATTGCGAGTCCGGCTGGTGCTTCCAGTCGCGCATCGTGGAGTTCGCCCAGCAGTTGCCGAAGAACAAGATCGTCTTCGGCACGGACAGCCCGCCGAACGATCCGGGCATGTGGCTGCGCGAACTGGAAGTGCTCTGCAAGGATCCGCCGCACGGCATCAACCTCTCCGAGGACGATCTCGAAGGCTATCTCGGCAACAACATCGCCAAGCTCGTCGGCATCGATCCGTCGCCGCCGCCGCGCGACCTTAGGGACTCTCAGGCGCGTCTGAAGGATAGCTATGCCGGTGTCGACCGGGCCACGGGCAAGCACAAGGAATTTGCCTGAGTAAAGACGACGGCGCCCATTCCGGGCGCCGTCACCCCCCAGTCGCGTCGAGGCTAAGATATGACCCAGTACCACAAGCAAGATGTCCGCAGCTTCCTCGCCGACTACAGGGCGGAGCACCCCGAAGATGTCATCACCATCGACCAGCCGGTCTTAGACGATCAGGATGCGACAGCGCTGATCTGGAACCTGGCTGAGCGGGGGCGACATCCCATGCTGCACCTGAAGGATGTCAGCGGCGTCGGCAGCGAGGTCCTCTGCAACATCTTTGCCTCACGCGATCGTATCGCCCGTCTGCTCGGTTCGACCGCCGACAGGTTGCACGAGGCCTATCAGGCGCGCGCCAACCGGCCGTTCACGCCGGAAGTCCTGAAGGAAGGTCCGATCACCGAGGAGATCGTCTCGGGTGATGCCGTCGATCTCAACGCGTTGCCGATGCTCAAGCACTTCGACACGGACCGGGCGAAATACATCACCAGCGGCATCATCATCGGCGAGCATCCCGAAACCGGCGTCGGCAATCTCAGCTACCACCGCGCGATGATCCATTCGAACAATTCGCTCGCCACCTCGCTGCATTCGCGTGGCCATCTCTGGCGGCTGATGAACATGGCCAAGGAGAAGGGCAGGCCGATGCCGGTCGCGATGGTCATCGGCGGCCATCCGCTCTTCATGATCGCAGCCTCTGCCCGACTTGCCTTCGGTGAAGACGAACGCGATGTCGCCGGCGGCCTGATGGGCGAGCCGCTTCAGGTGGTGCGGACGCCAAAGTACGGCATTCGTGTTCCCGCCCATGCCGAGATCGTGCTCGAAGGCGTGCTGGATCCCGAGGCGCATGTGGAGGAGGGGCCGTTCGGCGAGTTCACAGGCTATTCCTCCGACCGCTCGACCAACAACCTTTTCACCGTCGAAACCGTCATGCGCCGGCGCAATGCCATCCTCGTCAGCGTCGCCGGCGGCAATTCGGCCGAACACCTCAATCTCGGCCGCGTGCCGCGCGAGGCCGAGGTGGTGGAGAAGCTGAAGGCGCGCTTTCCCTCGATCACCGCGGTACACTACCCCTCGTCGGGCACGCATTTTCACGCCTACATCGCCATGAACCAGACGCGTGAGGGGGAGGCGCGGCAGGTCATGCTCGGACTTCTCGGCTGGGACCAGTACCTGAAAACCGTGGTCGTGGTGGACGCGGATGTCGATATTACCCGCGACAGTGAGGTGCTCTGGGCGCTTGCAACTCATTTCCAGCCGCACAAGGACGTCGTCATCATCGAAGGCCTGCCAGGCAATGCGCTCGACCCCTCCGCCAGCGGCATCGGCACGACCTCGCGGATGGGGCTCGATGCGACGCGCGGCCCGAATTTCCATGGCGTGCGCGCCCGCATCAGCGACGAGGCCTGCGCGCGCGCCGCAGCACTCCTGAAAAGCGCGGGATAGGGCGATGACGCATCCAAGACGCATGATCGTTGGCATTTCGGGCGCGTCGGGCGTGGTCTACGGCAAGCGCATCCTCGAACTGCTGCGTGACCTCGAGATCGAGACACATCTGATCATGTCGCGTGCGGCCTGCATCACCCTTGCCGCCGAGGCGACGTTTTCCAGACAGGACCTCGAAGCGTTGGCGACGACCACCCATTCCAACAAGGATATCGGCGCCGTCTGTTCCTCTGGCTCCTACAAGACGCTCGGCATGATCGTCGCCCCCTGTTCGGTCAAGACGCTGGCCGAGATCGCCACGGGCACGACGGACAACCTCATTTCCCGTGCGGCCGACGTGGTGCTGAAAGAACGTCGTCGCCTCGTCCTGATGCTCAGAGAAACGCCGCTTCATCTCGGCCATATCCGTAACATGGCGCATGTGACCGAGATGGGCGGCATCATCTATCCGCCTGTCCCAGCCTTTTACGCGAAACCTCAGAGCATCGAAGACATGGTCGACCACACCGTCGGCCGCGTGCTCGATCTCTTTGATCTCGATCCGGGTATCGTGCGCCGCTGGCGGGGAACGCAGGGAGTGGAGTGAGATGACGATCCGCATCGCCGCCGATCCGGAAACGAACGCGCCAGAACCGCGCGCTGCCTTCCTGTCGGACGATGCAATCGAAATACTGTCTTTCGCCGCTCGATCGCTCGAAGAGGGGCAGTCAACGGCCCTCATCACGCTCGTCGAAATTCGTGGCGGCGCTGCGCGCGCCCTCGGCGCGCAAATGGTCGTGCGCAGTGACGGTCTCTATTGCGGTTTCGTCTCCGGTGGTTGCACCGAAGCGGCCGTGGCTACCGAAACCATCACCGCTCTTGGAAAGGGCCTTGATCGCACGCTTCGACTTGGCGAAGGGTCCCCGTTCTTTGATATTGTCCTGCCCTGTGGCGGCGGCATTACCCTTGCGATCCATGTATTGGCGGACGCGGCAGTCTTGCGCCAGGCGCTTTCCACCCTCCAACGTCGCTCGCCGGTGGGTCTACGCTATCATCCTGGCAAGCGCGCCCTTTCGCTGCAGCACGGCAGCGAGGCAAGCGGCTGGTACGGCGAGAGTTTTGTGCGCGCATACCGGCCGAGGCCGCGCGTCATCCTCGCCGGCACTCCGCTCGAGATCGATGCGGTTGCCCGCGTTGCTGTTGCGGCCGGCTACGAGACAGTCGTGCTCGAGCGTGGGCAAGTGCCTTCGCCTGACGAACTAGACGGCGACACCGCCGTCGCGCTCCTCTTCCACGATGTTGCTCGCGAGTTGCCGCTGCTCGATGTGGCGCTGACGTCGAATGCGTTCTACATCGGCGCCCTTGGCAGCCGCCGGACCCATGCGAAACGCTGCCAGCTCCTGCGTGATTGCGGGGGAGATGAGCGTCTGCTTTCTCGCATCAAGGCGCCGATCGGCCTGTTCGACAAGGCGAGGGATGCACGTTCACTCGCAGTCTCGGTCGTGGCCGATATCGCACACGTGCGCCTGCGGCTCGACTGGATGTAGGTCTCCCATCCGAAGACAAAGGGCGCCGATAAAGTCGCTCAATCCTCGATGGAGGCGGAGGTCGCCTGGCATTACCTCTTGCGACTTGTTGACTCACTCGCGGTTGAACAATACCTTGCGAGCTCGGTCGCTAGGCTTGTCCTCAACATGACGGATCAATCTCTTCAGCGTCGCCTTGCCGCCATCGTCGTTGCCGATGTGGTGGGATATTCGCGCCTGATGGAGGCTGATGAAGTCGCAACGCTGGCGGACCTCAGGAAACTCCGTTCTGGCGTTATCGAGCCGGCTGTGATGCGTTACACGGGTCGCATCTTCAAGGTCATGGGCGACGGATTTTTAATCGAATTCGGTAGCGCGGTGGACGCGGTCGCAGCAGCGTTGGAAATGCAACGGGCCACCACTGCTGTCGAAGCTGCCGCAGACCGGCGCCTGCTTTTGCGTGTAGGGGTCAATCTGGGAGATGTCATTGACGACGGTTCAGACGTTCTCGGCGACGGTGTCAATGTCGCGGCGCGCCTAGAGACGCTGGCCGCACCGGGAGGTATCTGCATTTCAGCCAAAGTTCACGGCGAGATCGTCGGCAAGATCGGCGACCGTTTCTTTGATGCAGGCGAACGCTACCTAAAGAACCTGGCTCGCCCGGTCCACGTGTGGCATTGGCCGGATGCGCTGCAGAGCATATTGCCGCTGCCCGAATGTCCCTCGATCGCTGTATTGCCGTTCACAAATACGAGTGGGGATGAAGCGGACGCGCCTTTCGTCGACGGCTTGACCGAAGACCTGATCACCGACCTTTCCCGAACAGCTGGCCTGTTCGTCATCGCGCGCAATTCCGTGTACGGCTACAAGGGCAAGCCGGTTGACGTACGGCTTGTCGCCCAGGATCTCGGCGTGCGCTACGTCCTCGAGGGGAGCGCCAGACGCGCAATGGGTCGTGTCCGCATCAATGCACAATTGATCGACGCGCTTGGCGGCCAGCACTTGTGGGCCGACCGGTTTGACAGGACGGTGGAAGACGTTTTCGAATTACAGGATGAAGTTAACGCCAAGATTGTTGAAGCCCTCATCGGCCGACTGACCATCCCGACGCAGCGCAATCGGCCGAAGAATTTTGAGGCGTACGATCTGTGTGTGCGCGCCCGCCTGCTGACGGAAGAGTCGCCGCAAACTGCGCGTGAGGCTTATGTGTTGCTTCAGCGCGCGGTTGAGCTTGAGCCATCATATGCCGAAGCGCTCGGTCTGCTCGCCTATAATCGTTGGCTGGCCTGGACTCACTTCGGCGAGCCCGAAGATCCTAACCGTCAGATGGCGGTGACGTTCGCGCAGAAGGCCGTCGACCTGGACCCCAACGATGCCGGCTGCCGTTACGTTCTGGGAACTATTTTGGCTTATGAGCGGCGATGGGAGGAATCAGAAGCCGCCTTCGCCAAGGCCCTGGAGCTAGACCCCAACCACGCCGACACCTGGGCCGCCATGTCGGACATGTCCGTGCTGGACGGCAGGGTTGCCGACGGACTGGCACAGATTGAAAAAGCTCTGCGGCTCAATCCCTATCCAGCCTGCTGGTATCTTTGTCATCTTGGGCAGGCGCAATATGCCGCGCGTGACTATGAGGCGGCAACGGCTACACTGCGCAGGAAAGACACGTATCGTACCAACTCACGCAAATTCCTGGCTGCTACGCTTGCGCAATTGGGCCACCTTGAGGAGGCGCGGCGAGAAGCAGAATTGTTCCTGATCGCCCACCCTCATTTTACGATCGGCCATTGGCTCAACTCCCAGCCGCTGCGCGATGCATCTGTACGGGACCACTTTGCAGACGGCTTCCGAAAGGCTGGCCTGCCGGAGATGTGACAGCGGGGAGTAAGGGCAATCGGCCTGCGGGCAGCCTCATCGTTTTGACTAGCGACGTTATCGATGCCTATCGCGCACGGCGGCGTATCCAATCAGGACACGACGGTCGCCTTGGCAGCTATTGGCCTTGCGCGGACAGCGGACTCCTTACCGCTACAGGAGTTGCATGCGAACGCTATCGGCTGGCGGTGGTGAAGAACCATAGCGCCATACGCGACCGAGATCGTTTTGCAGGTGGTCCTATGCGGCAATCCTCACGCCGTTAGATTGGCTTCAATCGGCAGTGTAAAAACAAACGTCGATCCTTGGAGCTCGTTCATTTGTGCCCACAGGCGTCCGCCGTGGGACTCGACGATCGAACGGCAGATCGCCAATCCCATGCCCATGCCGTCGTTTTTCGTAGTGAAGAAAGGTTCGAATATCCTGTCGGGGTTTTTGACCCCCGTGCCGCAATCGCTCACGGCGATGCGGATTGCGTCTTCGATACGCGTCGCATGCAGGCTGACGATGCGCCGATCTGCCGTGGATGTCATCGCTTCTATGCCGTTTCGGATCAGGTTGACCAGAATCTGCTGAAGTTGCACGCGATCCATAGCGACCGGAGGAAGGTCGCTTTCGAGGTCAAGCTGGATGCGAACGCGGCGCCGCATAGCCTCCTCGGCCATAAGGCTGCGCACTTCGGCAACGACGCTGTCCACCGTTGTGCTCATCCCAGGTTCTACCGACCTCGTGAACAACGCACGGATGCGGCTCACGACGTCTGCGGCGGCGTTTGCATCGCGCGTAATGCGTTCCACGGTCCTTTGCGCTCGCGCAAGGTTTGGTGGCTCAACAGAAAGCCAACGTTGACACGCATGCGAATTTGTCACGATCGCTGCCAACGGCTGGTTCACCTCATGGGCGATCGAGGCGGAAAGCTCGGCGAGGCTGGCGGCCTGAGACGCACGCGCAAGACCATCGCGCGCGGCCCGCAAATCCTCCTGGGCTCGAACTTCGCTGTCGATGTCGATGCAAATGACGTTCCACTGGACGATCAGCCCATCGGCGTCCCTCATGGGCGCTGCCCGGGTCTCCACCCAGCGATACTCTCCGTCCGACCGGCGAAGCCGATGCTTCTGCGCATAGGGCGTACCGGTGGCCAGGGCATGGGCGCAGTTTTCATGGACCTGAGGCATATCGTCGGGATGGACGGCAGCACCAAGCGCGCCCGACGGTCGTGCTTCTCCCCACCCATCGGGCGCTTCCAACTTGTATCCCAGATACTCGCGAAGCTGTTCGCTGCGGTAGACAGGATCGCCGTTCGGGTCGGTGCATTCGACCATCGCAGGCAAGGTTTCAATGAGTTGTTGAAGCGAACGCTCACGCTCGCGCAAGACCTGTTCGACGCGGAGCTGATCGTCGATGTCGTGACAAATGCCGAACCATTGCAGGATCTGACCGTTGGCGTCCCGCAAGGGAGCGCCGCGGCCCGACATCCAGCGATAGACGCCGTCGGAACGGCGCAGCCGGTAGGTCAAGGAGAAGTTTTCGCCGGTGGCGAAGGCCTCTCTCAGCGTGGCATCCATCTTCGCTGCGTCGTCCGGGTGAAGCGCGGCTGTAATTGCAGCGGCGCGAACGCTGACCGATTCCTGATAGTCCTTCACGTCATGTCCGAGGAACTCGATCAGGCTCTTGCTGAAGAAGACCGGTTCCCCGTCCGTGTTTAAGCGCCAGAGTGGGCTGGGTACCATGTCGACCAGTTGCGAGAGTTCGCGCTCCCGATCGAAGAGCTGTTGTTGGACACGCACTTCATCGTCGACATCAATGGCAACGGCATACCACTGCACGATCGTCCCGTTTTGATCGCGCAATGGCTCGCAGCGCCCGTCGACCCAGCGGTACGCCCCATCAGCGCGCAGCATGCGATATCTGTTGGAGAAGGGTTCACCGGCGGCGAAGCCGTGCGTGGCGTTCTCCCGTACGGATGCGATATCGTCCGGATGGACGACAGAACGCATCATCGCGCCCGCGCGGGTCATGCCCGGCTTGTCCACGTCGATGGCATCGAATCCGAGGAAGTCTATCAACCGTTTGTTCATAAAGCTGAGTTCACCGCCGGAGGTCTGCCGGGCTATGAAGGCCGGTACCATATCGACGAGCAGGGACAACTCGCGCTCGCGATCGTGCAATGCGTTTTGAGCGCGCATCTGATCGTCGATATCGAGCGAAACGCCATACCACTCCTCGATCTCTCCTTCCTGATTGAGGCGAGGTTCGACCCGGCATTCCACCCAGCGATATCCGCTTTCAATTTCAAGCCAACGAAAGCGCAACGTTGCGCTGCTACCGGTCTTGAAACATCTTTGCAGTGTGTCTCCGACGGCTGCGGCGTCGTCGGGATGGATCAGCTTCTGAAGCAGAGTTTCGATACTCTGCTCTCCGTGCGCTTCGAAGCTTGCGACAACCGAGCGGAAGCGGTCCCTGAACTGTTTGTTGAAGTATACCGAGCCGGTCGATGGCGTCGCGCTCCAAATGCGGACCGGCACTGCGTCGATCATCCGTTGTAGCTGCCTCTGACTGCGGCGCAATGCGTCCTCGGCGTGCGTCAGATCATCGATGTCATGGCACATGCCGTACCATTGGACGATTTTCCCGGAGTGATCCCGCATTGGCTCTGCCCGGCTCGACATCCAGCGAAAGACGCCGTCGGCCCGGCGCAGGCGATATCGCATGGCAAAGGCCTCACCGGTTTCGAGGCAATTGCGAAGCAGATCGACGAACGCGCCTGCCTCGGCGGGATGCACGGAGGCTTCGACCATGGCTGCCAGCCGGGTTTTTCCCGGCTTGTCCGTGTCACAGATGTCCAGGCCGAGAAAGTCGACCATGCGCTTGTTGAAGAAGGTGGGCTCGCCATCCGGCGTCAAGCGCCAGACGTGGCTTGGCACCATGTTGACAAGCTGCAGCAGCTCCTGCTCCCGTTCGCGCAGTGCAGCCTGAGCGCTCACTGCGTCTTCGATGTCGACGGAAACGCCGTACCACTGCAGAATCGTTCCGGCTTCGTCACGTAAAGGGGTTGCCCGGCTCTCGACCCATCGATGGGGACCGTTTGCCCGCCGCTGACGGTACCTTCCTGCAAAGGTCGTACCCGCTTCGAACGCGCGTTTCAGCGCTTCGTCGGTGGCAATGCGGTCATCCGGGTGAATGTCCGTCAGGGATCGCTTGCCATTGGCCGCAATCAGATCCGTCAACGCCAACCCGGTCGTGTCGGTGGCCCACTTGTTGAGGTAGCTCGGCGTTCCGTCAGGCGTGGCGCTCCAGATGAGAGCCGGAACGGCGTCGGCCAAGCGTTGCAGCCGCAGTTCACTTTGCCGGGCGGTGAGCAGCGCCAGCTGGTGTTGCCTGGAAATGGCTGCGACGACAAGCGCCGAGAATGCGGAAATCACGAGGAAGAGCTGCAGCATGACCTGCTGCTGCCTTTGCGATGCGGCGTCACCGATAAACTGGCTGTCTCCGGATATCGTGAGCGCCATCGTAATCAGTGTCAGGAGCGTCAAGGCGACAGCAGCGCCTCGAAATTCGAAACGTGCGGCGGCCCAAAGCAGAAGCGGCAAAATGATATAGGGCGAGGGGAAGAAGTGAGCGCTCAAGGAAAGCACAGCAACGCCGAGGAAGATGAAACAGAGAACGGCGGCCTCCGTCCAGTGTGCCACGGACAGGCCGGTTTCACCGCGCCAGGAGCGGACGAGGACCAGCACCAGTGGCGCAACCAGCAGGATGCCCGTTGCATCTCCGATCCAGAATAGTGGCCACACCGATGCGAATGTCTGGGACTTCACGCCGAACCAGGCAAGGGTTGCACTCCCGACGGTCGCGCTTGCGAGGGGCGCTACTCCCGCACCCAAAACGACGAAAGCGAGGACCTGTTGAAGGGTTTCCAGCCGGACGGGACGGCCAATGGCGCTGCTGAGCAGCATCGCTCCGGCGGAGGCACAGAGCGCGTTGCCGACGAAGATCAAGAAACCTGCAGGAAGCGGGCTGTGAAACCACACGAGCTGGGCAAACATCTCGGCAAAGCAGCCGGCGATGATCCACCAGGGCCAGCTGTAGGCAGACGTGAGGATGAGTGTCGCCATGAACACGCCGCCGGGAGGCCAGATCGAGACGGTGATGCCCGGGACGATAGCAAGGACATTCGCAAATCCGCAGCCCAGCACGTAGGCGGCGAAGAACGCAACGAGATGCAACAGCTGCGGGCGGCTTGATCGAACCCGCCGCCATTGTGAAACCGGTCCGACCGGCAGTCGTTCGGTCGGCGCCCACGGCAACGCACTCCCCGCCGGCCCTGGCGACGTTCGCTCGAGCCCTTGCACCGGATGATCGACTGTTTCTGAATGGCTGTCGCTAATTGCTCTAGAAGCTGATTCCATCGGCTGCTCCGATCGGACAGAGAAAGCCTGGGCACCGTGGGGGCCCTACCAAGGCGCTGTAAACGAAGTCTGGCGGGGCGAACCAACCATTCCTCTAACCCTATCGCAATCACGGCCGTCCTGCAGCCTATGGAAGTCTATGAGAAGGCGTGCTGCCAAGCGAGTCCGGATGCTACTCTTCGCCTATGCTCAAGTACAGCTTAGAATAGACCGCTCAGTTGTCATAGATTTCCATAGGATGCAGGCGAGACGCGGCGAGAATAGGATGGCGGATAGTTTGCGCAGTCCGACTCTCGAGAACAACTGCTATGCAGAGCGCTGATAGTGGCTTTCCTCGTCCTGCAGGAGAAGGCAATGACGAAGGCGTTCGATTCACCTGACGAAATCGGGCTGAAAGCAATGCAGGCGGTGCGGATCATCGAAAGCGTGGTCGGCAACGCCTGGGCGGCGAATTCGGCCGGCGAGATCGTTTGCGTCAGCCCTGCGGTACTGTCGCGGCTGGCCTTGACGCTTGAGGAGTTCGGCTACCAGTCGGATGGTGGTCCGCTGGGCTGGAGGCGAATGATCCATCCGGATGATTACGAGCGGTCTATGGCGCTCTGGCGCTGGTGCCTTGAAACTGGCCAGCACTTCAACATCGAACACCGAACTCTGCGCGCAAGCGGCGCTTACGGTTGGAGTCGAACGTCTGCTCAGCCCTTGCGTGATGGTGAGGATGATATCCTTGGCTGGTACGGCGCGATCATCGACATCGAAACGTCTGCCGCCGCCGCTCGTTTTGTCGATACCGCGGAGGCGGCCGTACAGGAATTGCCAAGCTCATTGAGCGCAATTCACCCCGACGACCGAACCGCAGCGGCGCATGCAGCCGCGCGTGCATTCTGGACGGGCGTTCCGCAGGTAACGAGGCACAGGAAGCGCCAGCCCGACGGCAAGTATCGGTGGACGGAAACACGCGCCGAGCCCGGATACAGCGTCAGCGTCGATATCGATGAGTTGGTGACGGATCGCGAGCCTCGCATGGTTGCGGCATCCGATAGCGCTGGCGAACCAGAACCACTGCGGTCTGCGAGAGCTGTCGAGAGCATATTCGGCAACGGCTGGGCCTTCGATGCGCGCGGACGATGGATTTACCTGCATCCATTTGCGCAGAACTCGCTCGGCGTCACGCCGGAGCAACTGAACATTTCCGTTGACGAAGGTCACACGGCCTGGAAGCAATTGCTGCATCCGGACGACTATGAGCGGACCGCATCGGTATGGAATCGTTGCCTCGAAACGGGGGATGACTTCAACGTCGAGTTTCGCTTCCGCCGCGTATCGGGAAGCTATGTCTGGGCCAGAACCGCCGCCCGGGCCGCCCGCGACGCCCGAGGCCGCATCCTGGGTTGGTTCGGCATCGCGCTCGACATCGATGTTTACAAGAAGACCGTTGAAGCTTTGCGTGGCCGAGAGCTTGAACTCTCGCAACTTGTTGACATGGTCCCGGTTCACATCCGCCGACTGGGGCCCAACGGCGAACCGACCTTTTTCAACAAGCGCCTGCTTGATTTTTATGGGTGGAAAGATCTTGCACAGTTGGAAACAGCGGCTGGCAGCCGGCTGGCGACGGCGATGGAAATGCTCGTGCATCCGGACGACTCCGCGCGTCTCCTGGAAGCGGTCCGCCATTCCGTGGCGACAGGCGAATCCTACGGAATGAAGTATCGTTTGCGCCGCTCGGACGGCGTCTATCGTTGGGTCGAAGGACGCGCGGTGCCGCTGATCAACCAGGAAGGGGCGATCGTAAACTGGTATGCGATCTCGATCGACATCGATGACGAGATGCGTGCGCAGAACGCGTTGCGCGACCGAGAAAGGGAACTCTTACAGCTCGTCGACATCGTTCCCAGCCTGCTTTGGCGCCTGAACCGTCAGGGCGAGCCAACGTTTTTCAACAAGCGGCTGATGTGCTTTCTCGGTCTCGACGCTGCCAATTCCGAACAGCCAGACCCGGGCCGTCTGGCGTCCGCCTTCAGAGCGTCCGTGCACCCGGACGATGCTTCAGGCCTCGAGGAGGCACTGGGCCGGTCTGTCGCGACCGGCGAGAACTTCTCAAAACGGTTTCGCCTGCGCCGGTCGGATGGCGTCTATCGCTGGGTTGAAAGCAATGCAGAACCCTTGCGCGACGATAGCGGGCAGATCGTGCAATGGTACGGGCTGTCACATGATATCGACGACCAATTGCGCGTCGAAGATGCGCTGCGTGAACGGGAGCGGTCACTGTGGCAACTGGTTGAGACGTTGCCGGCGATGATCGACTGCGCCGCACCAAACGGCGAGCCGGTCTATCGCAGCCAACAGTTGCGGGAGTTTCTCGGGTATAATCTTGAGGACCTGGACGGAACGGCGAAGTCCCGGCTGGACGCAACGCTAGATGCCGGGGTGCATCCCGACGATGTCGCAGGCGTCAAGGAGAGGTATGCGCATTCCTTGGCCACGGGCGAACCATATGCGCGCAAGCATCGCCTACGGAGGTTTGACGGCGTTTATCGGTGGGTCGAGACCAGAGCGGCTGCCATGCGCAATCTGGAGGGTGCGATCGTCCAATGGAACGTAATTTGCCTTGATATTGATGGCGAGGTTCAGGCTGAGGACGAATTGCGACTTGCGCAAGAGAGACTTTCCAGAGCCAGTCAATCGGCGAGCCTGGCCGAGCTTTCGGCGTCAATCGCCCACGAGGTGAACCAACCATTGGCAGCGATCGTGGCCAATTCCAATGCCTGTCACCGTTGGTTGCTGGCTGAACCACCCAATCTCGAGCGGGCAAAGATAACTGCCGAACGCATTATCCGTGATGCCAACTCCGCCGCGGAAGTCGTCAGCCGCATCCGCGCCCTGTTCAAGCAGCGTGTCGAGCCTCAGAGCGATAGCGATCTCGTGAGCGCAATCGCCGAAGCCGTTCATCTCATCGCGGAGGAGGCCATGCGCCGTCGCGTTCGGGTCGACGTCGATATCGAGAAAACCCTTCCCTATGTTGCGGTGGATCAGGTGCATATTCAACAGGTTCTGGTGAACCTCATTCGCAACGGCATGGATGCGATGGACGCTGTGGCCCGCGACCGCGTCGTTCGTGTCCAGGTCCGTCGCGTGGGGGATTTCGTCGCGACGGAGGTCAGCGACATTGGTACGGGGGTCGAGTTTCCGGAACGAATATTCGAATCCTTCTTTACGACGAAAGTGAACGGAATGGGGATGGGTCTGGCAATTTGTCGTTCGATCATCGAGTCGCACGGGGGGCGGCTGTGGGCGCAAAACAATGAAACAAATGGCGCAACCTTCACGTTTACCTTGCCGATCGAAGTGGAAGCAGCGGCATGACGAACGAAGAATACACAGTTTTCATCGTCGATGACGACAATCGGATCCGCGAGGCCCTATGCGAGCTCTTGGCCTCACACGGCATCCAGGCGATCGCCTTCGGTTCGGCCGGAGACTATGTCAATTCTCAAAAACCGGACGCGCCCGCCTGCCTGCTTCTGGATATCGAATTGCCGGACATCAACGGGCTGGATCTTCAAAGCGAAATAGCCAAAGGGGAGCATCCGCCGATCGTATTCATAACCGGTCACGGAGACATCCGTTCGTCGGTGCGGGCCATAAAGGATGGCGCGGTCGATTTCCTGACCAAACCGTTTACCGACGCGGATTTGATGGCCGCCATTCATGCGGCCATTGCCGAGGACGAGAAAAGACGGGCCGAGCGCGCAGAGTTCGGAAAGCTGAGGCGGCGCTACCTTGACCTGACACCGCGCGAACGGGAGGTGCTGCCGCTGGTCATAAGCGGGCTGCTCAACAAGCAGGCGGCGGCAGAACTGGGCATCAGCGAGGTGACCCTGCAGATCCACCGGCGAAATGTGATGCAGAAGATGAAGGCAGGCTCCTTTGCAGACCTTGTGCGCATCGCCGAACGTTTGAAGATACCTGTTACCCATGCCCGCAAGACAGGCGTGAAATCGATGGCTTTGCCGCATCGGCAGGTCGTCGCGATCGTTGACGACGATCCGAGATTGCTGGAGTCGCTGGAGGATCTGTTGGAGTCGGCCGGCTACTCGGCTCGCAGCTTCTCGTCTGGCCGATCGCTACTTTCCGCTGGGCTCCCGGGTCTCGATGCGCTCATTACGGATATAGGGATGCCGGGAATGGACGGGTTCGAACTGAGGGACCTGGTCAAGACGAAAGAGCCGGGCCTTCCTGTTTTCCTGATGACTGGCCGGCACGAGATCGCCGATCAGTTGAGTGCGCGCGACCGGACGAGCTGCTTCAGAAAACCCTTCGACGCGCAGGTTCTGCTAGCGACGCTGGCCGCCGCATTGGGTGACCGGCACATGGAGGGAAACGATGAAACTTGAGATGCCGCTCGAACCGACGGTCGTTCCGCACGCGCACCGTCAAAGCGAACGCCCGCTCGTCGTGATCGTCCACGATGCATGCGGGACGAAACAGAGGCCAATCTGATGCAACACGCTCAAACCAACACGCAAGAGCCTGCGGAACCGATCGTTTACGTCGTCGACGACGACGAGGCCATGAGGGAAGCGCTGCTCGATTTGTTCATTGTGACCCAAAAACGGGTGACCGCGTTCTCGAATGGGCCTGAGTTTTTGGAGACGGCAGACATCCGGGCGCCCGGCTGCCTTGTTCTTGATTTCAACATGCCAGGGGGCACGGGTTTGGACCTCCAGGAGCATCTTTCTCTTGCTGGTAGCCGCCTGCCGGTGATCTTTCTGACGGGGCATGCAGATGTTCCGACCAGCGTAAAGGCGATGAAGGCTGGCGCCATGGATTTCATCACCAAGCCGTTTGCCGATCAGGATCTGCTGGAGGCGGTGGATCGTGCCATTAAGCTCGACGCCGAGCGCCGCAAGGTCGAGGCGGAACGCGACCGGATCCAGGCGCTGGCAGATACTCTTTCTCCTCGCGAGCAGGAAGTGATGTTTGCAGTTGTGAGTGGTCTGATGAACAAGCAGGTCGCCTACCAGCTCGGCATCAGCGAAATGACCGTGAAGCTCCATCGGATGAGCGTCATGCGCAAGATGCAGAGCCGTTCGCTGGCAGATCTCGTGCGAAAGACGGAACAGCTACGATGGAATTGAGCAACTCACAGGCCTGCAGGAAACCGGAGTTATGTAGCAACTGTACCAATGGTCGCGGTTAGGTCCGAAGCGGACATCCGGCGATAATCGCTCGAGATTGGAGCTTGCTTTCCACGAACACAGGAGTTCAACGTGCGGAACCGCGGCAACAGTGTCGGGGTCCCGCACATGGATGCGGTCGCGCTGACCTAGAGCGTCAGTCCACCGTCGATCGTCAGGCTTGATCCGGTCATGTAGGATGAAGCTGGGCTGGCGAGATATGACACCACGCCTGCTATCTCTCCTGGAGCGGCGACGCGTTTTAACGGGCTCCGGGCCGACAGCATTTCGATAGCGCCGGCATTCATGTCGGTTTCTGTTGGGCCTGGCTGGATGTTGTTAACCGTGATTCGCCGAGGCGCAAGATCGAGCGCAAGGCCTTTGACCATGGCCGCGACGGCGGCCTTGGTGAGCTGGTAGACACTCGCTCCAGGCGAGCCAGTGCTGATGGCCACATTGGAGCCGATCGTGATGACGCGGCCGCCATCCTTGAGATATGGCACGGCGGCCTGTATAGACAGATAGACACCCCGAACGTTGATGTTGAGCATCATGTCCAGTTCTTCCAGGCTTACAGATTCAACCGTGTTGATACGCAATATGCCTGCATTGACCACCACAGCATCAATTGGTCCAAGGAGGTCCACAGTCTTTGCCACGGCCGCGCGAATAGCCTCGGGGTCACCGCTGTCGGCTTGAATGGCGATAGCTCGGCCGCCGATGGACCCAATGTTCGCGACCAGTGCATTGGCACTGTCCCGACGCGACACGTAGGTGAAGGCCGTGTCGAAGCCGTCCTTCACCAGTTGTTCGACGGCTGCCCCGCCGATACCACGTGAACCACCGAAGACGAGTGCGGTTTTACGCTGATTGATCGTCATGTCATTCTCCTTTATTGACTGATCAGTCCATTATTGGGCAAAAGAATGCCTCTTCGTTTGAAGAGGCAAACTCAGGGCTTCAGTCGGTGGGTCGCGAAGCGTCCTATCGACCTGAGGTCTGACGCCGCAGCCCCGCTGCGTGCTGCCACTTGAAGTCCCGTCATCATCATCTGAACGAATGCCGACGCCTCTACCGGGTCAAGCCCGGGATCGACCTCTCCCAATCGTTGGCCTTCCTCGATCCGTTCGACGATACGTCGACCAAGCAGGGCGCTCGCCTTCTCTCGGCGCAAATTCAGTTCTTCATCCGTAATGCCGAACTCGCCAACGGAACCGACGCCCATACAACCAAGGGCGCGCTCGCAATCGTCATCAGACACCAGGCCAGTGAGCAGGTCCTCGATGCCTTTCAGTGGCGAGGTCGGCTCGCCGAGCCTCTTGAGGTGGCCCGAGTTGGTTCGCCGCTGATATGTGTCGAGCGCCTCGATATATAGGGTACGCTTGTCGCCGAATGCGCCGTATAGACTTTGCCTGCCGATGCCCATCGCCTCGCGCAAATCGTCGGTTGACGTCGCTGCAAATCCCTTCGCCCAGAACAGCCGTAAGGCCTTGTCTAAAGCCGTGTCGCGGTCAAACTCTCTTGGTCTTGCCATGGGAAAGGGTAGTAGCTGTTATTGACTGATCTGTCAATAATCTTGTCTAAAAGCCGGATGACCGCTCCTGGCGCAAAGCTGACAACGCCTCATCGTTTTCGGTTGGTGGTATTTGCTACATAATTCCGCAGGTGACGACCCTTGCCAGGGAAAGGGAGGCCGCCTGCCCATGGGCAAACGGCCCCTAGGTGTGCCGGCCTTTGGCAGTCGTGCCGCGGGGAGGGGGCTGCGACACTTAGATCATCACCTCCTAAAGAAGGTGCCGGCGAAGGATGATGATGAAAGCTTACGGTCTTTCACGCATCCGCATCACTATACATTCGTTTAGCGGGCCGTTCGCGGCGCGGAGCCGGTTGTCGGTCAGGACAAGCGATGCATGCATCCTAACCAGGGCGGCCGGAAAAGAGGCGTGGTCGATCATTTCCGTCTTTGAGCTCCCGCCGAGACCTCACTGCAGCAGTTCCGATTTCCTTACGAGGTCGCTGAAGGTCCGGGCCTGCATCTTCTTCATAGCGCTTGCGCGATGAAGCTTGACCATGATTTCGCTGATTCCCAGTTCGTATGCCGCCTGTTTGTTCATGAGACCTTCGGTGACGAGCTTCATGACCTGCCTCTCACGTGGGGTGAGACTGGCCGCGCACTGGCGGGCATGCTTTCTCCTTAGAGCCATATCCCGCTGCTTTTTTCCTTCCTCCATGGCTGCGGCGACCGCACAAAGTAGGTCGTCCACCTCGAAGGGTTTCAACAGGAAATCGACGGCTCCCGCCTTCATGGCGGTGACGCTCGTCGGGACGTCTCCATCGCCGGTCATGAAAACGATTGGAAGTTCGAAGCCTGCATCCGACAGTTTCCTTTGATACTCGATACCGCTCATGCCTGGCAGTTTCACATCGAGCAACAGGCACCCTACGGCCTCTGGATCGCCCCTTTCGTCGAAATCCGCAGTGTCGACGAACGCTTCGGCCGGTATTCCGGAAGAACCAAAGAGTTCAAGCAGCGCCGAGCGAATTCTCTCATCGTCGTCGATGATGTGGACCACGTTGACGTCGGTGGCGGTTTCGATGGGGTTTGAACGTTCGGGCATCGCTTAGCTCCCTTGATCGTCAAGAACCAACATCCGCCCATTTTATCCGCCGTGGTTTTGCTGGCTATAAAACGAAGGTTTGCCCTCCCGCGGGTTCGAAGACCGTTCCGTATGTTCCGTCAGCACTCGATGGTTTGCAGTCAGACGCTACAAAGCGAAACACACGGTGCGATCGCCCGAAAGGTGACCTCGATCAGCTGTTCGGGAAATGCCAGGCGGGAAACACCAATCAGGTTGCTCGCACACTCCGGAATCTCCGCTCCATACATTTCCTTGCGGACCCTGCCAGCGGCCGCAAACGCGGCGTCCACATCGAGTACGTAGAGTGTCTCTTCGACCACGTCGTCGAGTGAAGCGCCGAATTCGGCAAGGACAGTGACGGCATTGGCGTAGGTCTGCCGCATCTGCTCTTCCATGCTCGAAAAATCGACTGGTCTTCCGGCTGGGTCCAGCTTTGCCGGGGCCACGAGGTTGCCGGCCCTGTCGTGGCTTAGCTGTCCGGAGACATAGATTATGCCTTTAACCTGAACGGCCTGGGAATAGCCGTAGGCTTTTTCCCATGGCACACCGAAGTTTGCGGTCCGTTTGATCGGGGAACACATGAAATCCTCCATTCCTTCCGGGCGGGCGGTGGCCTCAACCGCTCGAAGCTCATTTCCGTTTCAAAGTCCGGTCGGTTAGACCTCTCATGACGTCGCTCTACCAATACGGCTGGGCCGGCCTTGCCGAAAGTAAACTGAAGTTTGGCTATCCAAATGCACTTGGCATCGAGGAGCAGTTCGCCGGAAAAATGCTCCCGGCGGCCGGCGGCGGATTTGCGGGCACTTCTGAGTGTGACGAACCCCCACCGTCTAGTGGAAAAAGGGCGCCTGAGGCGCCCTTTGACACGCTACTTGGTGATGAAGCTGAGGATGTCCTGGTTGATGACGTCCGCGTGTGTGGTCGCCATGCCGTGAGGGAAGCCCTTGTAAATCTTGAGGGTGGAGTTCTTCAGGAGCTGAGCTGAACGGGGGGCGGAAATCGCGAGCGGAACAACCTGGTCGTCATCGCCATGCAGCACCAGCGCCGGCACATCGATCATCTTCAGGTCTTCGGTAAAGTCGGTCTCCGAGAAGGCCTTGACGCCAAGGTAATGGGCGTTGGCGGCTCCCATCATCCCCTGTCGCCACCAATTGTGGCTGACCGCTGCGGACGGCGTGGCGCCTGGCCGGTTGAAGCCGTAAAAAGGGCCGTTTGCGATGTCGTGATAGAGCTGCGCCCTGTTGGCCGCAAGGGCCTCGCGATAGCCGTCGAGCGCCTCGATCGGAAGCCCCTCGGGATTGTTCGGCGTCTTCAGCATAAGCGGTGGCACGGCGCCGATCAGGACGAGCTTGGCCACACGCCCCTTGCCGTGACGGGCGACGTACCGGGTCGCTTCGCCTCCGCCCGTCGAATGCCCGATATGGATCGCGTTGCGCAGATCCAATTGCCGCACGAGAAAGGCCACGTCGGAGGCGTAGTGATCCATGTCATGGCCACCGCTCACCTGCTCCGATCGCCCGTGGCCACGACGGTCATGGGCAATGACGCGATAGCCTTTTGCGAGGAAGAAGAGCATCTGGTTGTCCCAGTCATCTCCGCTCAATGGCCAGCCGTGATGAAACACGATCGGCTGCGCGTCGCGCGGACCCCAATCCTTGTAAAAAATCCTGGTCGAGTCTTCTGTCGTTACGTATCCGTGACCGGGTTGCTCGGCTGTCATGGCCATTCCTTTCTGTGCTGGTCGTGCCGCATCAAATGGTGGTTTCGGGCCGCGATGCTCAGCTCTCGAAGCGCGGTCCTGCGGTGGGCGCCGTCGTTAACGGAGGACCGTTTCGACGCCCTGCGGGACCCTGTTTCTCCGGGAGTAACGGCCGGCATGCGACGTGAAGACGCTAGCAGCTGGCGTATGGCGGGAAAGGTATACCTTGGTTTCGGCGACCATTCGCGGCCGTTCAAGGGCCTGAACGTCAACGCGATGTCTCGGGACTTTAAAGTCGCAGGGCATGGACCTCAACGGCAGTTGCTATGCCCTCGAGCACGTGTCGCCCGAGGTGTTCGGTCTGCTCGTGGCAGGCTGCCGCGTCCACGAATTCTCCCGAAAGAAGGACGGGACGGCGCAGGCGTTTGGTCAGCGCCTCGAGCTTGAAGGCCCTGTTGACGGCTGACCCGATCACGGTGAAGTCGAGACGGTGTCTTGAACCGATGTTGCCATAATTGACCTTGCCGAGGTGGACGCCCATGCCGAAGCGCATTCGGTCGTCCTGCGGCCAAAGCCGGGATGCCGCCTGATACCCCTCCTGGACCGCCGCGATGAGGTGCATGCAGGCCTGCGGCCGGTCCATGGGAAAAACGGCGAGCAGACCGTCTCCGATGAACTTCAGGATTTCTCCGCCATGCTGTTCGATCGGCTCTCCGACAGCGTCGAAGAAGCCGTTCAAGATTTCGATCAGCTCGTCACGCGGCAATCGGTCCGACAGACGGGTGAAGTCCCTCAGATCACAGACGAGAATTGCTGCATTGATCGTGGCGCCCGTCCCTCGTCTGGTTGCGCCACGCAACACTTCTGCAGAGGCATGCGAGCCGACATAGGTGTCCAGTAACGTGCGAGCCAGCTGGCTCTTGACGCGGATTTCGGTGACGAGGGACAGCCAGGGCAAAAGCGCGTCGAACAGTTCCAGTTCCTCTGCGCAAAAGCCACCATGCCGGTCCGTCGCAAAGGTGAGGAGGTGGCGGCGGCCCTGCGTATGATCGAGAGGCCACGCGGCGTAGTCCGTGTGGCCGGCGTGCTTCAGTTCTTCGTAGACCGCAAAACGATGTGGACCGACGATCTGCAAATTCTGCCGAACCCGCAGCCCGCTGACGATCGCCAGTTGAAAGGGGCTGCGAAGGAAGGCGTCGGTTGCCTCGACGTCATAAGCGATGGTCTGGATGTTGGCGGTCGATTGTCCGCGCACCCAGGTCACGCGCGTACCCAGCCATTGCGGATGGTGCACGCGCAGATGAAGCGTTGCTCTGCTCAGCGCGACGCGGCAGCGCACGAGCCGACCGCAGAGCTCGGCAAAAACCTTCTCTGCCAAGGGCTCGTCGCGGATCCCGGTCGCGAGCCAGTGCAAAATCTGCTCGCGCATTTCAGTTTTTAGCTCCAATCCCATGGCCTCAACATACGCGCTGATGTGACCGCGAGAGACGTATACGAGCGTTTGAGGAGGGCAGGCGCGGTGCAGAGTGCGAACCCCGAGATGTTTGCCCAATACGCCTCTGTTTGCGGTCCGGCCTGATCTGCTTGGCGATCAGCAGATCAGGTCGCTGTATTCCGGATGCTGAACGGCATAGTTGGCCATGAACACGCATCGGGGCGCGACCTTCTGTTGCCGCTAGCGCAAGATGGCAAAGAGGCCGTTCGCGAGCTTCGTGGCAAATCCTGCTCCAGAGTATTCGAACGGCACCTCCGTGTGGATCAGCACCAGCACGCCTGCCTCCATGCGATAGTAGGCGGCTGCAATCGCATCCGCGTCGATGGAGAGTTCGAAGCGGCAATTTTGGGGATTATCGAGTACACGATGCGGCAAGTTTAATCTCCTCGCTGCTGTTGCAGCCATCGACCCGCAGGCCCCTTCAGGCTGGACCGTGGTCTTGTGCCGACGTTGCAATCCAACCAGGTCAACGGCCGATTGATGCCTCACGGCGCGCCGTGGGCAGCAATCGACCGGTTGTTATTAATTAGAGCAGTCGTCTGGTTCGCTCCCGACGGAAGCCTTCCGTCAGTAGTCCCACCAGGCCGGAACGAAGCGGTAAAGGTCGCCGGCGGTCGCTACACGACCGACCGATGGGAACGGCATGTGCGTGGAAACCAGCCAGGAGCCGGTCTCTGAAAGTTCTTTCATGAGCCGCAGTCGAACGCGGGTCGCTTCTTCGGGGTCGTGTTCGAAGCCGTTGTGCCACTCGGGGTGGTCGAAGGAGACGGGGAACAGGGCGTCGCCGCCGAACATCAGCCGCTCGCCGCCGGACGAAATGCGCACCACGCTGTGCCCGGGGGTGTGACCACCGGTACGGGTGACCACCACTCCCGGCGCCACTTGCGTCTGCTGGTCAAAAGTCCGCAGATGGCTGCGATAGGCATTCAGAAACTCAAGCGACGCTTTGCGCGCGAGATCCGCGAGCGCCGGTGGCATGGCGGTAAGCGAGAAGTCGGGCGCCTGCCAGAACTTGGTCTCGGCGGCGCACACATGGACGCGAAGATCCGGGCGCATCCGTTCCTTGACGCCTTCGACGAGGAGCCCGCCGACATGGTCGAAGTGCATGTGCGTCAGCACCACGTCGGTCACGGCGGCGAGATCAACGCCGGCGGCCTCCAATCGATGGACAAACTGTCCGGCCCGCGGGAAATCGGGATACTCCTCGCCCAGACCGCTGTCGATGAGGATCGTCTGGTCGCCGCTGCGCACGACAACGGCGTTCAGCGCCCAATCGAAGGCAACCTTTGAAAGAAACCTGTCGTCGAGCCAGGCGCCCCGCACCTTGGGGTCGGCGTTGGTGGCCATCGACTCGGCCGGCGGGGTCAAGATGCCATCGCTAATGACCAAGACGTCGATGTCACCAACCCGTACCGCATAGCGTGAAGGAACCAGCTCATCCGGTGCGGGTCTTTCCTGCGGAATGATCTTTAGGGAACTCGTTTGAACATTCGACATGATGTGCTCCTGTCGTCGCGGTTGAAATATGTCGGTCAGGATTACATCGCGGAGTCTAGATTCCGGTCTTTTGGCGGTCGAGCTACACCTGAGTATGGGACCACTGCCCGTCCCCGGGCGCCGTGAAGCGAGTCCAGCTCTTTCATCAGCGCGTCATGCGCGCGTGTTGCCCCGGTCAGCGGTGGGTGGAGTGGGTCTCCCCAAACCTGCGTATAGTTTCAGCGGTCCAGTCAATTGCCTAGGCTAGGTCCGGTATGCGCAGGCGGCCGTTGCTCGGCCCGAGACATCACGAACGCGATGATTGGCGCACCCGCAGGCGGATTGCACTCCATGACAGCCAAAGAGGTTAAATTGATCGCCCTGTCCGGTGCGCAGCCACTGTTGGACGTATCGGAATACTGCCGGCGCGCGGGCATCTGCGAAGCCGAAGAGCGGAGACTGCTTTTGCTCCTTGGGCGACAGGCGTCCTGCCACGAACTCCAGATGAATATCGTAGAGCGGCGAATGCGTGCACGCTAGCGACCCGTCACAGTTGCCGTGCCGAACACACGCCCCAGAACCTGTGGTGGTCCAGGCGCTGGACAATTGCACGGCGCGCGCTCGTCCATTGCGCGCCGCGAGCGGCCCTGGTCACTCCGGCAAGCCTGCAAACCGCAAGCCGTCGGCAAACCGCTTGAAATCGTCTGGCCGATGGATCGGCAGCCAATCGCGCAGATTGGAAACGCACAAGGCCGGATCAAGTTGCCGCAGGCGCTCCATGTACCGCCCTGCCTCGTCGGGACGACCGGCAAGCGCATGGCTGGCTGCGGCAAGTGCGACCGCGGCCAGCAGGCTCGGCAGGTTCGCAAGTGCCTTCTCGGCCCAGACCACCGCATCGTCGTAATTTCCGGAAAAGAAATGCGCGATCGCCGTTCCCGTCTGCATTCGGAACATCTCCGGATCGAGTGGGCTCAGGCGAACGGCATGGGTCAGATCCTTGATCGCGCTCTCCGTCTCTCCCCGAAAGACGCGCAGCACGCCACCCAGAAACCACGCGAGCGCGAAATTCGGATTGAGCAGCCGGGCCCTGTCGATCAAAGCGATGCCGGCGTCGAGATCGTCGGCGAGATGGCCGAGCGCATGCCCGCCTCTCGTGAGCGCCACGGCGTCGTCCCGGCCAAGCTCGACCGCGAGCCGCGCCAGTCGTGTGCCTTCCGCGATCTCTGCCGTGCGGTCGACCATCCAGCCGTTGAGCTTGCGCCAGAAGAAGCACCAGGCGGCGCCGCCATAGGCTGCGGCGAATTCATCGTCGAGCGCAATCGACTTGTAAAAGAGAGGTAGTGCCGCCTCGAGCGCCTCTCGGGTGCCGCTGTGCAGTTTTGCCATGCCGCGAAGATAGTAGTCGTAGGCGTCGAGGCTTTCGGTCGGCTTGCGCTTGGCGCGTTCGATCTCGATCCGTTCGAGTTGCGGCGCGATCGCGCCGACAACGCTTTCGGCTATCCCATCCTGCAGCTCGAAGATGTCGTCGAACGTGCCTTCGAAGCGCTCGGCCCAGAGATGCGCTCCGGTCGTGGCGTCGACGAGCTGGCCGGTGATGCGGACCTTGTTTCCCGATTTGCGCACGCTCCCTTCCAGTACGTAACGCACGCCAAGTTCGCGACCGACCTCGGCCGCCTCCACGGTCCGGTCCTTGTAGGTGAAGCTCGAATTGCGTGCGATGACGAACAGCCACCGAATGCGCGAGAGTGCGGTGATGATGTCCTCCACCACCCCGTCCGTAAAATACTCCTGCTCCGGATCGCCGCTGAGGTTCTGAAAAGGCAAGACGGTTATCGAGGGTTTTTCGGGCAAGGGGAGCGCCGGCGCCGGCACGCGTGCCTCTCCATCATTGTGATCGGCGACGCTCAAACCTCGCGCAGGGGCCTCGTTTCCAACGTCGACAAGGTTGACATCGCCGACGAAGCGGAAGCCCTTGCGGGGGATGGTGCGCACCAGATGCTGGTCTTCGCCGTTGTCGCCGATCGCCTTGCGAACCGCGTTTATGTGGCTGGTGATCGTCGATTCCGACACGATCCGACCGCCCCAGACGGCGAGCAGCAGATCATCCTTGCCGACGACTCTTTCTCGATTTTCGATGAGATGCACCAACAGGTCGAAGACCTGCGGACCGACGGCGACAACCTGCCCGCTGAGCGTCAATTCCCGGCGTTCCGGATCGAGCAGATAATCTGCGAACTTGAATTGCACCTTGAGGTCTCCTGGACGACTTCCCCGGCTGGCGATTGCCATCCGCGGATAACCAACACGCCATTGCGTCGTTAGACCATCCCGCCACGATCACACAATCGCTTGGACGGACAATCAAGCTATCCACAAGGGTAATTCAAGACAGGCCCAAGGACTTCCCTGGAGCATAGGGGCACTCTCAGCGCAGATCGACAGCAATGGTGCGGTCGAGAAAAGCAGAGTGAACCCATGAAGATCGTCGTCATCGGAGGCACCGGCCTTATCGGATCGAAACTTGTGAAGAGCCTGCGCGAGCGCGGACACGACGTGCTCGCTGCCGCACCAAATACTGGCGTCAACACGATTACGCGTGAAGGTCTGGCTGCGGCGATGGATCGGGCAGATGTCGTCGTCGATGTCGCCAACGCGCCGGTTTGGGACGACGAGGCTGTTCTCGAATTCTTCGAGACGTCGGGGCGCAACCTTTTGGCAGCGGAAGCTGCAGCCGGCGTTCGTCACCACGTCGCGCTGTCGATCGTCGGCAGCGAACGGTTGCCTGACAACGGCTATTTTCGAGCGAAGATCGCCCAGGAAAGCCTCATCAAGGCATCCGGTATTCCCTATACCATCCTGCGGGCCACGCAGTTTTTTGAGTTCGTCGGCGGCATTGCGCAATCGGCGACGGTCGACGGCGAGGTTCGCCTTTCGCCGGCGCTGTTCCAGCCTATTGCTTCCGACGACGTTGCCGCAGCACTTGCCGATGTTGCGCTCGCAGCACCGGTCAATGGAACGATCGAAGTTGCCGGACCGGAAGCCATGCCGCTCGATGAGGTCGTCAGGCAATTTTTGCGGGCAACAAAGGATGACCGAAAGGTCGTTCCTGACGTTCACGCTCGCTATTTCGGCGCGCTGCTGGATGACCAGTCGCTGACCCCCGGCAAGAACCCGCGGCTCGGTGCAATCCGCTTCGACGATTGGGTCGGCCAACAGGTCGGGCTTTGAAGTCGCAAGGACCGATATCCGCAAGGTGGTGGCGTCCGAGCGACGCGCGGCCCTGACATCCTCCTGGCAGCGCGGCCGCTTCGCAGCCAACCTATTTCAACGGGAACCGAGACAATGGATACGCTCGAGCACACGATTGCCACCGCCACGGGACGCGCCTCGACCGGCGTTGCCGAAAAGCGATCCAGCAAACGAAAGAAGATTGGCATGCTCCTATGCCTTAGCGCCGCGGTGGCCATTGCCGGCGGCTGGGCCTGGGCCCGTCCAGGCGACGAAGTATCGACGGATAACGCCTATGTCCGTGGGGACGTGACGTCGTTGGCGCCGAAGATCGCCGGCTATGTCGTGGCCGTCGAGGTTCAGGACAATCAAAGTGTTCGGGCGGGACATGTGCTTTTCCGGATCGATGACAGGGACTATCGGGCTCGCCTAGCTCAGGCGGCGGCCAATGTCGAAGCTGCCAGGGCCCGGCTCGTCAATGTCGATGCCGAGACAGAGCTTCAGCACGCCCTTATTCGCCAGGCCGAAGCCCAGAAGCTGTCGGCCGTCGCAGAGATGAATCTCGCCGCCAAGGCATATGAGCGCCGGCGCGAACTGATCCGCAGCAATACCATCAGCCAGGCACATGTCGACGAAAGTGATGCGGCGCGGTCGAAAACGCAGGCAGGCGTATCTGCGGCCTTGGCAACGATCGAGGCACAGAAGCAACGCATTGCCGTCCTTGCGGCGCAGCGTGAGGCCGCCGTCGCAGCCGTGGCCCAGGCCGAGGCTGCGCGCGATCTTTCCCAGATCGACCTCGAGAGCACGGTCGTGCGTGCCCCGGTTGGTGGCGTCATCGGCAACCGTCAGGTTCGTGTCGGCCGTTTCGTCGCCCCCGGCACTTCCCTGCTCGACATCGTTCCGGTCGACGACGTGTGGGTTGTCGCCAATTTCAAGGAAACGCAACTCGAGCGCATCCAGCCGGGTCAGCGTGTGCGGATCCGGATCGACGGGTATCCGGGGCAAGTCCTTGAAGGCACGGTTGACAGCTTTGCGCCCGGGAGCGGTTCAGCCTTCAGCCTGCTGCCGTCGGACAATGCAACCGGCAACTTCGTTCGCGTCGTCCAGCGGGTGCCGGTCAAGATCCGATTTGGCCGCAGCCCCTTGACTGGACGTCTCGTGCCCGGACTGTCCGCAAGGGTCGACGTGGATCTCGGGAGAGGGTCATGACCACGCACCTGCCCGCCACGATAAATCGCGAGGCGTCTGCACCAGGCACGTTGCTTGTCGCCGGCATCGTGCTCGCGGCGTTGACGGAGGCGATCGCCAGCACTGTTCTTTCGCTCGGCCGCGGCGACATCATCGGCGACATCTATGCGACGCCCGACGAATTCGCCTGGCTCGACGTCGGCTACACCGCCTTCAAGCTCATCGGCTTCATGGTCGCCGCTTCGATGCTCAACCGCATCCGGCCGCTCAGTCTCATCATCGGTTCGACGCTCATCATGGGGCTCGCGTCCGGGATGGCGTCCGCGACGACGTCGCTCAATCTCTTGATTGCACTGCGGGTCATTCAGGGGCTTGCCGGCGGTGTCCTTCTCGTTGCGGGGCAGACCACCATCTTCTTTGCCTTCCGGAGCGCCCATCAGCCAATCCTTCAGGCGCTGTTTGCCATGGGCGCGGTGGTCGCACCCGCCACGCTCGCCCCCGCGCTTCAGGGGTGGCTGCTCGACAGCCAGTCCTGGACCTGGATCTTCTACTGCAACGTCATTCTGTCTCTCGGCGCCGCCGGACTTCTCTTGATGGTCGAAGATCCGGCACCCACGACGACGAGGCAACGTCCCCTTGACTGGGTGGGTCTTTCACTGATTTCGGTCGCGCTTTTCTGCTTCAGCTATGTCTTCAGCCAGGGAAGCCGCTGGGACTGGTTCGAAGAGCCGCGCATTCTTTGGCTCTCGGTGGCTGGCGTGGCCTCGATGTTCCTGTTTCTCGGGCAGCAGGTGCTGCGCAAGGGCACCGGCCTCCACGACTTTACCCTGTTCAGATCGGACGATTTCGCCTTCGCCTTCATCGTCAGTTTCGTCGCCGGCGCGGCACTTTTTGGCAGCGCGTTCCTGATCCCGTCCTTCGCCGTATCCGTTCTGGCCTTCACGCCGACCGATGCGGGCCTGCTGCTTCTGCCGAGCGGCGCTCTCTTCGTCGGGGCCCTCATCCTGGCTGCCTTCCTCATGCAGGTCCGTCGGCTTCCTCCATTCGCAACCGTTCCCTTCGGTATCCTGCTGATCATGCTGGCCATGTGGATGCTGTCCGGTTCGACGAGTGAAAGCGGTGCCGCCGATATGATGGCCGCAATCCTTTTGCGCGGCCTTGGCCTCGGTTTCCTGTTCCTGTCGATCACGCTGATTGCCTTTACCAATCTCGACAAACGAAACCTCGCCTCCGGGATCGGGCTGTTCAACACCGGTCGCCAGCTCGGCGGCCTTGTTGGCGTTGCCGGGCTTCAGACGCTTATCGATCACAACGTCGCTGCAAATGTCGCGGTCCTGGGCGCGAGCGTCAATGCGGGCGGTCAAGCCGTCATCGAGCGTCTGGCCGCAACGACCGCCATGCTCGCGGCACGGGGCATGGATGCCGTTCCCGCCACCCGGGCCGCGATGGCGCTTCTCGGCCGGACCGTTGCCGGGCAGTCCATCGTGATCGCCTTCGATACGGCGTTCAATGCCGTGGCACTGCTCTTCGTCGTCGCCGCGCCCATGCTCGTGGCCATCAAGGTCGGGTTGGCCCGGCGCGCCAAAGCTCGCCAGACACACGCCGACCGTTGACCGAACGGGCCGACCTAAACCGAGGTATAGCTCGACCCTCGATATCGCTCGAACCTAGAGTCCAGGCCGTGAACTGTGAAAAGCATTCTTCGATCAGGCAAACAGGAGGGCGTCATGTCGCCGCTAGAAGCAAGATCTCTTACGAACACGACCTTGGAGCCTGCCCCGCCCGGTCGATCGGCTCCGGAAGAGCTGGTTCCATCGCGCTATGCCGTGCGGGTCGGTGACATTGAGGTGCTGGTGGTCAGCGATGGCGTGCTGCCATTGCCAACCACGATGTTGGGACACAATGCCGACGCCGCCGATCGGGCAGCCTGGCTCGACGGCATGTTCCTGCCGACAGACGCCTTCGACTGGTCGCTGAACGTGGTCGTGGTGCGAAGCGGCGCACAGACCATTCTCATCGACGCCGGGCTTGGCCTGGATCCGGACCTGAACCTGCCGCGGGCAGGCCAATTGATCAGGCGGCTGACGGCTGCAGGCATCGATCTTGGGTCTGTGACCGATGTGGTTCTCACGCACATGCACATGGACCATATCGGCGGATTGCTCGTTGATGGCGTGAAGGAGCAATTGCGTCCGGACTTGCGGATCCACGTCGCCGCCGCCGAGATCAAGTTCTGGGAGGCGCCTGATTTCTCCCATGCGGTCATGCCGCAGGGTTTCCCGGATGCGCTGAGGGCAACTGCCAAGCGCTTTGCGAACGAGTACCGCGACCATCTTCGACCGTTTAAGGACGAGTGCGAGGTCGCGCCGGGCGTGGTCGCTGAGCGCACCGGCGGCCATACGCCCGGGCACTGCGTGGTCCGCGTGGCCTCGGGAGGCGACCGGCTGATGTTTGCCGGCGACGCCCTGTTCGCGGTCGCCTTCGACCACCCCGACTGGTACAACGGCTTTGAACACGACCCCGAGGAGGCGGCTCGCGTTCGGGTGCGTCTCATGAAGGAACTGGCCGAGACAGGATCGTCGCTGGTGGCCACGCACCTGCCTTTCCCGTCCGTTGGGCATGTGGCGATCGATGGCGATCGCTTCCGGTGGGTTCCGGTGTTCTGGGACTACTGACGTCTACAATTGAGCGCGTGGCGTGCAAGAACCATCGGTTCGGGTTGCAACAAGGGCGGGTTCGCCCTTGTCCTTTTCAGAACAAGGCGCCACCAGCCGGCTGTAGCGGAGGGAGAAACGCCGCCTCGCCAGGGGAGTGGGAATGGACCAGAAAACGCAATTGTTCCCCGTCCTCGTTTGTGTTCTGGGCATTGCCGGAATTGTCGTCTGGCATCTGCAGGGCAGGGCGCGCCCCACGGCGCGGCTGATCGTGCAGATCGCCTTCTTCGCGTCGATGACGGCGGCGCTCGCCTACAGCGACCTCAATCCGTTTCGCTACGACCGGACCGATCTCGACGGTGCGCAGACACTGCTCGTGGCGGCAAAGACCCTCTGGTGGGTTCATCTCTCCTGGGCGGTGATCGGGTTCGTCCGGCTTTATCTTGTCCTCGATGGCCGGCCGCGAGAAGCACGATTGATCCAGGATCTGGTCGTTGCCGTCGTCTACCTCGGCGTGCTGCTCTCGATCCTTTCATTCGTCTTCGGCGTGCCGATCGGGGGCTTGCTGGCGACTTCGGGCGTCATTGCGATCATTCTCGGTCTCGCATTGCAGAGCACGTTGGGTGATGTGTTCTCGGGCATAGCCCTGACCCTCGGCCGACCTTATGTCCTTGGTGACTGGATCTGCCTCAGTGACGGAACGGAAGGGCGGGTGGTCTCAAGCAACTGGCGTTCGACGCATCTACTGACCGCAGCGCACAATCTCGTGGTCCTGCCGAACAGTGTTCTGGCAAAGGTGGGGCTGACCAACATCAGCCAGCCGGACGAGAACCATCAGATCATTGTCTCGGTTCGCGTGGCTCCGACGCGTATGCCGCACATGATCGTCGACGTGATGCATGCTGTTCTCGACAGTTGCAATGCGATCGTGAAGCAGCCCGCTCCCATTGTCGGACTGGTGGGGATTGATGCCAGCGCGATCACCGTCGAACTCCAGTTTAGGGTCACCAGCCCGGCACAGCGCGGCCCGGCGCGCAACGAAGTCATCGACCTCGTCTATCGGCATTGCAGGGCGAACGGCGTGCAACTGGCTTTGCCTGCCGGGAGCCTGCTCATAAAGAACCCTGACAGGTCCGACCCGCAGCACGCCGTCGCACCGGCGCAGGACCTGATCGACGCGATCCCGATTTTCTCCAATCTCAGCCAGGAAGAGCGCGATACGCTTGCAGCCGCGGCGACGCCGCGCAGCTTTGCCGCCGGCGCCGAAATTGTCAGAGAAGGCAGGTCGTTCGAAAGCCTGATGATGATCAAGAACGGCGTGGTGGCGATGAAGAGCGGCGATGTGGAAATCGCGCGCCTGGCCCCCGGCGATTTTTTCGGCGAGGACGGCCTGCTGGCCGGAATAAAGGCGAAACACGACCTCCATGCCGTCACCCGCCTTACCGTCTATGAAGTCGATCAGGCAGCGTTCGCGCCGCTTTTGTCGAAGCGTCCGGAAATTGCGGAGGATCTGGCAATTCATCTGGCGCAACGCGAGGCGATCGGAGCAAGTTCGGAATTGCCTGCAAACCAGCGCGAGCGACGCAAGCTGGACCTGCTTCATGCGATCCGATCCATCTTTCGAAGCCAGCGTGAAAGCGCGAAGAGCTGAAGCGGTTGCGCGGTGGTTCGGACGCGGGCACGACATCTGCCGAGACAAAATCGCCGCTGCGGCAAACCTACGTATATCTGTTTCTCCCCGGAGGCCGGCCATAGGATCCCACCCGTTGCCAACAACGTGAATGGAGGAGAAATCCATGCGAAGATTAGCGATTGGCTTGCTGTTTGCGACGCTGATCACCGGACCGGTAGCGGCCTCCGACGAGCCCTACAATGCCAAGGTGACAGTGGTGTTCGACCACGCGCTTCCGAATGTGCCGGGCAAGAGCATGCGCGGCGTTCTGGTCGAATACGGCCCCGGCGGGCACAACCCGTCACACACCCACCCCAAGAGCGCCTTTATCTATGCGACGGTGATCGAAGGCAGCATCAAGAGCCAGATCAACGACGGTGCCGTGAAAGTCTACAAGACCGGCGAGAACTGGATCGAAGTCCCGGGTGATCACCACCGCGTGAGCGCGAACGCAAGCGACAGCGAGCCGGCAAAGATCTTGGCCGTTTTCGTACTCGATACCACCGAAACGGAGATGGTGTTGCCCGCAAAGTGAAGCCCTTCTTCATGATCGGATGCGGTGATCCATCGACGAGCCCGCAAGGAGCAGAACCATGAAAATCGTTATTATCGGCGGCACGGGCCGCATCGGCTCTAAGGTCGCAGAGCACCTCAGAAATAAGGGCCACGACGTTGTGCAATCGGCGCCGTCCACCGGCGTTGATACGCTGACGGGCGAAGGGTTGGCCGATGTGCTGGCCGGTGCCGAGGTGGTGCTCGACGTCAGCAACTCGCCATCCTTCGAACCGAGTGCCGTACTTTCGTTCTTCGAACGATCGACCGCGAACCTGCTCGCGGCGGAGCGTGCAGCCGGCGTCAGCCACCACGTCGCCCTCTCCATCGTTGGCATCGAACGGTCGCCCGATAACGGTTATTTCCGAGCCAAAGTCGCGCAGGAGAGCCTGATCAAAAAGGGCGGCGTCCCGTACACCATCGTAAGGTCGACGCAGTTCCTGGAGTTCCTAGGCGGCATAGCCGACGAGGCAACGGTCGACAGGACTGTCCGTGTCTCATCCGGCGCGTTCCAGCCAATCGCTGCAGACGACGTAGCAGCCTTCGTTGCAGAAGCGACGATCGGCAAACCCGAGAACCAGACGATCGAAATCGCTGGCCCTGAAAAGAAGCCCATGAGCGATTTCATTTCCGAGTATCTGGCAGCCGTCGGCGATAGCCGCAAGGTTGTTGCCGACCCGGACGCCAAGTACTTCGGCACGCGCGTTGATGATCAGGCACTGGTTCCTCTTGGATCCGCCAAGCTGGGTAAGCTCGACTTCATGACCTGGAATGCCAAACAACCTCAGGCCGCCGCTTGAGGTCTTTGCGGAGGGGCGATGCGGCGACAAAACGCCCACCGTCCCCGACGCGCTTGTCTCTAGTGCGACCACGCACGATCGGATGTTCCGCCCATCGCAGGGCTGACGTCCTGTCGAGGATTTGCTCTTGAAAGGACGAGGTAAGCCAAGTTTACGGTCCACACCTTCATCGATCATGATAGAAATGGCAGTCGGCGACCGTTCCGAAGCTCGCAAAGGACGGCTCGTGCAAACTTGATGTGCGACATACGGGACCGGCGTCGGCAAATCGCCGGCGCCCATGTTGTGAAATGCAAAGGTGATTTTCAACAAACAGGAATCGGTCGGGAAACCGGGCCATGGCCAATCCTTCAACAGCCTCTGTCGCGTCTGGCGATCCGCTTTCACTTGTGATCGGCGCAACGGCCTGTCAGGTGATTGGTGGCCTCGCTCCGCAGATGTCGCCCTTCGTGGTCGCGGGATTGATTGATGGTCTTGCACTGTCGGAGCGTGACGCCGGTATCGTAGCGTCGGTCGAATTGCTGGCCTTGGCCGTATCGGCGATCCTCATTGCACCTGTGCTACCGCGGCTATCCTACCGACGTGCCGGGATGTCTGCGCTGGTATTGACCGTGGCGGCTCAAGCCGCCTCTATCGTATCAGATGGATGGACGTCGCTGGTCTTGTTGCGCGGCGCTGCAGGCATCGGCGAGGGAGCGCTCTATGCCATGTCGCTCAGCCTTGTCGCGTCTCATTGCTGCAATCCGGTAAAAACTTTTGGTTTGTTCCAGCTCGTCTGGGCAATCGGCAGCGTGGTGCTGTTCGGCATAGGCGGCGAGGTGACCGCAGCCTATGGTCACAGAGGGATTTTTGCGCTGTTGGCGGGTTTGACGCTGGCCCTATCTCCGTTTCTTCTTCTCATACCGGATCTTCGAGGTCTGAAGCGGACCGCCACCCGGACGCCACCTTCTGTGCCTCTGCTTGGAAGCCTACTGTTTGCTGCCATTGTTCTTTACGTCGCGGTCTCCGCCGGTCTATTTGCCTTCAGCGGACCGATGGGCGAGCGCATCGGTCTGGACACGGCCGCGGTAGGGTACATTCTCACCTTGTCGACGGTCGTCGGGCTTGCCGGCGCCGGCGCGGCCACGGCACTGAATGTTCGCTGGGGCAGGGCGGTCCCGATCTCCGCATTCTGCCTTGGCTACGTCGTGGTGGCACTCGTCCTTTGCCTCTGGACGAACCCGGTGGCCTACAGTGTCGCCGTCATCCTGTCCGCCGTCCTTTACTACTTTTCACTTCCGTATCTTTTTGGCCTGGCCGCAGCACTGGACCAGAGCGGGCGCTGGGCGGCAGCAGCGGGGTCGGCTTACCTGCTCGGATTTGCTGCCGGGCCAGTCTTTACCGGCGCAGTGATAGCAGCTTCGGGATACGCAAGCCTTGCAACCGTATGCGTCACCATGACCATCGTCGCCTGGGCCCTTGCCGTTTCCATCGTCGCACGCGCTTTTCACGGAGACCGCTTGGCCGACCGGCTCCGAAATTCGGCAACTTAGGCTGACACCCCTAGTCGGTCGAGGCGACAGGCAAAGTGAATGCCACCGTTGCGCCTAACGCCTCGTTGTTGGCGACCCACAGGCGGCCGCCGTGGGCTTCAACGATCGATCGGCAGATCGGCAAACCCATTCCCATGCCGTCGCTTTTCGTCGTAAAAAACGGTTCGAACACGCGCTCGGGATCCTTGAAACCGCTTCCGGTGTCCTCAACCGAGATCCTGACGGTGTCGGGGTGATCGTGGCTGGACAGAATCTTCAGCGAACGCAGTGGGTTCGTCGTGTCCATGGCCTGCATGCCGTTGCGGATCAAGTTTACCAGGACCTGCTGGACCTGAACCCTATCGAGCGAAACTCTGGGAAGATGCTGGTCCAGGGCCAGGTCGATGCGCGTCGTCGTTGCCGCGATTTCATCTGACATCAGATCAAGAACCTCATGGACAAGCCGGTTTACATCCTCGACCGCCCGTTCCTGCGGCTGATGTTTGAAAAGGGCTCGCATGCGGCTGATGACCTCGACGGTCGCCGCGACGTCCAGGGTAATTCGCTCTGCCGCACGCTTGCCTCGATTAACGTTCGGAGGATCGGCCGAAAGCCAGCGCAGGCACGCGTCAGCGTCCGCGGCGATCGCCGCCAGCGGCTGGTTGACTTCGTGCGCAATCGAGGCGGAAAGCTGCGAAAGATTGGCCGCCTGGGTCGCGCGCGCAAGCTTTTCGGCCGAACGGCGCAAGGCAGCCGTTGTTTGCACTTGATCCTCTATGTCGTGGCAAAGGCCGAACCACTGGACGATGTTGCCGTCCTCGTCGCGCAGGGGCTCCGCGCGGCCAGACATCCAGCGATAGGCGCCGTCCGCTCGAAGCAATCGATATCGCATCGAAAATCGCTCCCCGGTCGCAAGGCAGCGGGTTAGCTCGGCATAAACGGCGTCGGCGTCGTCCGGATGGAAAATCGTGTCCATGACGGATGCAATGTCACTGACGTTTGACAGGTCAAGACCCAGATAGTCGGCCATGCGCCTGTTAACGAGCGTCGTTGTGCCGTCGGGTGTCAGGCGCCATAGATTGCTTGGAACCATATCGACCAGCAGGGATAGTTCGACGGAACGGGCGCGAAGGCTCTCCTCAGCCTTCTTCTGGTGTTCGATGTCGATGGTTTGCCCATGCCAGACGGCGACACGGCCCTGGGCGTCCCTTGAAGGCCTCCCCGATGCGCGAAACCAGCGAAACTCGCCGTCCGCGCCACGCAGACGGTGAGCGCTGTCGAGCGGCTCGCCCGTTTCCACGCTCCGCCGCCAGGTCGTCGCCACAAAACGTTGATCGTCTTTGTGAATGCGTTCAAGCCATGCGCCGTGGTCTTTCAGGCTGCTGCCGAAGTAGGCGTCCATGCTCCGGTTGCGATAGATGAACCGGCCGGTAGTATCCATCGACCACATGTGGCCGGGTGTGTTGTCGAGAAGATCAAGCGCGAGCTCGGCGATATCGCGAGTATGCTCGCGAAAGTGGGCATCTTTCCTCAGTCCATCGTCGTTCGACATCTGTCGCTCCGCAGAAGACGACGGTCAACAAAATGACTGACGCCGAAGCTCGGCGGTGGACCGGCAGCCTTGGTGAAAGAATGGCCGCATTATATCCCGAAGGCCTTCGTTTTCAATCTGACCCACCGTTGGCCGGCGGCCCGTGGTCGAGCGGCGCATAAACGGATGTATAGCTGCCGGACTCGATGCGTTTCCGGCACGATAACAGGCGACCATGTCGGTCAAGAGTGCCAGGCGGAGGATGGAACATCGATGACCCAGCGGTTCAACTACTCCAAGCTTTCCCCCGGCATGGTCAAAGCCATGATGGCGCTCGGCAACGAGATCAAGAATGGCGCGATTGAAGAGAGCATACTGATCCTCGTCGACATGCGGGCGTCCCAGATGAACGGGTGCGCGTTCTGCATCGACATGCACGCCAAGGAAGCGATTATCCACGGCGAGCGGCCGTTGCGCCTCTTCCATATCTCAGCCTGGCGTGAGTCCACGTTGTTCTCGCCACGTGAGCGGGCCGCACTTGCCTGGACGGAAGCGTTGACGAAGCTCGCAGACGGCGGTGTTCCCGATGCAATCTACGACAGCGTGCGGGGTGAACTATCCGAGCAGGAGATTTCCGATCTCACGTTCCGGATCATGGCGATCAATGCCTGGAACCGCATCAGTGTCGCGGCCCGCACCGTTCCTGGTTCCGCCGACAAGGCCTACGGCTTGGACAAGGCCGGTCTCTAGATGGATTTTTGTCGGGCAATGGCAGGGCTCCTCATGCTTGTCTGCCTTGTCGGCTGTGCGACGCCAAGTGCCGAGGTCTCACCGCAGCCCATCACCACGTCACCGGCGCCCCAAGGCTCGCAGGCTGCTCGTACGCCACAAGCTTCCGGGTCTCCCGATCTCCTCTACATCACGAACCGAGAGCCGATAGTCGCGTCCGGCAACAGGCTGTCGTACGGTGCCAAGCGTGCCATATTCCTGAGCTTCGGTTCGGTATCGATCATCCAAAAACGCAACTCTTCCGCCGGCAAGAGCGAATTTCGTGTCGACACTGTTTCCGAGACTGGCCGGTTTCCGGCAACGCCTTACGGCGTCGTAACGACGGCGAGCGGGCTACGCCGCACGCCTGAGGCGGTCGCGGCGCATGAACAGGCTGTCGCATTGCTGCAGGCCGAGATTGCCCGGCGTCTCGCGACAGCCGGACGCAAGGAAGTCGTCGTCTTCGTCCACGGGTACAACAACAGCTTCGACGATGCCGCACTCGCCACCGACGAGATTTGCCGATCGCTGCAAAACCAGTTTGTTTGCATTATCCTGACTTGGCCCGCCGGAGGGACTGGCGGCTCGTTCTTTGGCTACAACATTGACCGCGAGTCGAGCGAGTTTGCGGTCGCGGACTTCAAGAAGGCCGTTCGCGCCATTGCCGAAACGAAGGGTCTCGAGAGGCTGCACCTGCTGGCGCATAGCCGTGGAACCGATGTGCTCGCAAGCGTCATGCAGCAGCTTGCCATCGAAGCCTATGTCAGTCGATCCTCGCTTTGGCAGCGTTACAAGATCGCAAACGCTGTGTTTTTCGCTCCCGATATCGATCTCGATGTAGCGTCGTCCAAGTTGTTCGCCTGGGTCTCGGACCCGGACCTTGCCTTCGGGAGCAAATCGGCACCAGACACATTGCCCTCTCAAGGCTCCCTGCACCTTACGGTCTATTCGTCTCCCAGGGACGAGGCGTTGAAAGCGTCAACGATAATCTCTGGCAGCGCCTTGCGGCTTGGACAGCTTGCCGTTGGCAATCTTCCCAGGGGCAGGAGCGAGGCGGCGGCCAAATGGGAAGGGTCGCATATGGGCGGGCTGGTCGATTTCGTCGAGTTTTCGGGCGGCGGCGGCTTCATCGGCCACAGCTACTTCTTGTCCGACGCCACCATCAAGATAGACTTGGTTGCGCTCATTCGCGACAGAGCCAAAGCCGGCGATCCCCGACGCCAGCTGGTCGAGATCAAGCGCCCATTCTGGCGAACGTCGGATGCCTCACAGGCGACGCCATAATTGTCTCAGGACTTTGGCGGTCGGTTTCCGTCAAGCCGCGTTGCATCGCTCCTTGGCCAACCCCGAAGGCACTGGGTACCTGGCGCGGCCGCTGATGGATTCACTCTGCCTGCGTCGAAGATTAGCCTGTGGTGCGGAAGCTGGCCGGGTAAGCGGCGGCCGAGCGATCTTGGGCAAGGGGCTCATGTCCGTCTTCGTCAAAAGATAGAGCCGTGTTCTGAAACCAGTTGTCCGAAACTGAGCCTTTACCGCCGCTTACCTGAACGCGCGATTTCTATGGCCCTCTTGTGCTGAGTACGGCGCGACAAAATTGCCCATTGATGTGCCGGCAAGAAAGGGCGATGTGAGGGGCATGCATACGGAAACTTTCATCAGGATGTCGCGGCTCATCGAGCAAGCACGCTCCCCTACCCGGAGCCGGCTGCCCTGATCCTGTAACGCCGCCATAGTCCCCGCCGCTCCGGGAATCCACTGACCAACAGTGCGGTTCATGATTGACGGAGTGTACCTATGCCCGCGTCTCCAGCTCGCCCCGTTTGCATCGTTTGCAACCGGCATCTTCCCCTTTCTGCTCGCCGTTGCCCGTGGTGCGCGACGCACCGCGCTGCCGGCCGCCGCAATTCCGGCCTCGTGCGCGAACGCAGTGCGCATCCGCCGGTTCTCTGTGCGTTTGGCGGGGGGAGCGGAAAATGAAGGACGCCAGGAGCATTTACGCCGCTGCGGAGGCTGCACCGGAAGAGATGCAGCAGGTCGGAGTTCTTCCCTGGCGCATCGCCAAGAATGGCGAGGCAAGGATATTGCTCGTGACATCGCGCAGGAGCGGGCGGTGGATCGTGCCCAAGGGATGGCCAGTGAAGGGCTTTGCGCCCCGTCAGACCGCATCGCGGGAAGCATTGGAAGAGGGCGGAGTTATCGGTGTCCTCTCTAAGGCGCCGGTGACGACCTATCGCTACATGAAATGCCTGGGTAACGGCGCAAACGTTGCCTGCCGCGTGGCTGTGTTCGGGCTGAACGTGCGCGGGACACTGGTTGATTGGCGGGAAAAAGCACAAAGGCAGCGGCGGTGGTTCTCGCTCGCCGCGGCGGCGGACAAGCTTGATGACCACGAACTTTCGGCGTTCGTGCGCACACTGGATGCCGCATCCGAGTGTTTAGAGCCAACGACCGGCGCCACCAGGAAAAAATCGGCGCTCGACGAGATCCTCATGTTGAGGCGTTAGACCGGTGTCGACGGTTCCGCACCTCGAAAAGTGGGGGCGACCAGTTAAGTCCGTCTGCAGCCATAGGGTCAGTCGCGCACGATAATCGCCTGGCGCCACTACCTGCGACGGCAAGAGCGGCGCCAGGAGTCTCCCAGGAATGATCCTTCAAAGGCCGACCTACCCGGCCAATCCGCATACGGAGAGAAGCAATGAGCTTCAGATACAGTCATACCTTGCCGATCAGTGGCGCAAACAAGCTGCCCCGATTCAAACAGTGGGCCGCCGAGAACATCCCAGGGATCGCCTTGTCCCTGCCTCCGCAGGTCCCGGTCAAAAGTACCGCCTTGACCGTCCGCCTCAAGTCCGTTGAGGATCGCGCCATGCTGGTGGCGAAGCTTGAAGGCGTGGATCTCGACAGGAAGACCCGCTAGTCCCCCTCTCGTTCACCGCGCGACCGGTGAGACGGTTGAACCGGCGATCGAGACACTGGTCTCCGGTTCTGTTCCTCGCATGAAAAAGGTTGCGTGGTCGACCGCCAAAAAAGCCGAAGGAAGAAGTTCGGTCCCTGCTCACGTCAACGCCAGGAGACGACATCATCGATATGACCCAGTCGCTGGCGATGCCGGGCGGCCGAGAGGCGTAGACCAGAAAAGCACGGCGTGGGGCCCAAGTTGAGGCGCACGATCTTGTGGATCGCGCGCCTCGGAAATTTTTGATCCTGCCGGTGTCGTTGCGTGAGGCAGTCGGTGGCGCGTTAAGCAGCGCGCCGAAGCCCTACGCCCGCCGCCAGACGCCTGGCTTGCTCCAGGCACGCCGGCTGCTGATCGGCAAAACGCTCAGCGCTGACTTCCATGATCAGCGTTGTATCCGGAAGGAACGTCAGCTCAGAGAAGATGTCATTCCAAGCAATGTCACCCCAGCCGATCGGCAGGTGCAGGTCGCCGATACCGAGCGCAGTCGCCTCTGCCGGATGATAGAAGCGGTTCATGGAGTAGGGCAGGCCGAAACTGTCGTGCACATGCAGGTGACCGGTCACCGGGGCCATGGCCCTGAGTTCATCACGGAAATCGAGCCCACGATGCGTGGCCTCGATATAGGCATGCGAGAAGTCGATCAGTGCGACGACGTTGTCGGAACCGATCGCCCGCACCGTTTCGGCAACCTGGCTTGGGGTCTGGCGGTACTGGCCGCTTTCCGTCGTGAAGATGTTCTCAAGTGCGATGCGAACGCCGTAGCCTTTTGCGACTTCCGCCATCTCCGCAAGTGCGTCGCGTTCCATCTTGTCGAGGTCAGCGGCGTTCTCGCCGGCGGCAAGCTGTGCTGCACCGGAGTGGTGGACGAGGATCCCCGCGCCAAGCCGGTCGCACAACTCGAGCATCGCTCTTACGACCTTCTTCTGCAGATGATGGTGCTGGCGATCCATGAAGTTGGAGACGATCTGGCCGTGCAGCGATAGCTTGTTGAAAGTGTACCTCTTCGTGATCTCGGCGACGCGCTGGACGCGGTCTTCGATGATGCGACCGCCGCTGACGATGTCTTCGCCATAGATCCCGATCTCGCAGGCGTTTGCACCCGTCTCGGCAACTTCGCGTAGCGAGGCGTCAAGGCTCGAAAGATCGCCCTTGCCTGTCCGGTTGCAGAATCCCACGGCAGAAATGATGTCGTTCATTACGGTTCTCCTGATCTATGGAAGAGTTCAGACTGCTTGGAGTGTCGGTTGGCTGGCGGAACTGCTCACGGCGCGCGGTTCCAGATCGATCTCGATCCGGCGACCGGTTTCCTTGTCGAAGAGGTGGAGGTGCGCGAGCGGCAGCTTCAGGGTAACGCGATCGCCCGGCCGCACACGCAGATGCTCGTCGACAGCGGCGGCGAAGGGATAGCCGTTCAGGTCCGAGTGAATGACGCGGCCGGAACCGAGTTCCTCGAGGAAATCCACCTTGATCGAGACGCCGTCCGGCGCAACAACACATTGTTCCGGTCGGATGCCGACCGTGATTTGTCTTGTGCCCAATCGCGTGGCAAGGCCCTTGTTGATCGGCATCTTCGTTCCGCCGAATGTGAGGCAGGCGTTGTCAACGTCAACGGTGGCTTCGAACAGGTTCATCGCCGGTGAGCCGATGAAGGATGCGACGAAGACGCTTGCCGGCCGGTGATAGATGTCGAGTGGCTGGCCCACCTGCTCGACCACGCCTTTGTTCATAACCACCAGCTTGTCAGCCAGCGTCATTGCTTCCACCTGGTCGTGCGTGACGAAGATAGACGTTGCTGCGAGACGCTGATGCAGTTTGCGGATCTCTGCCCGCATGGTGACGCGAAGTTTGGCGTCGAGGTTCGACAGCGGTTCGTCGAAAAGAAAGACGTTCGGCTCGCGAATGATCGCGCGCGCCATGGCAACGCGCTGCCGCTGGCCGCCAGAAAGGGCAGCAGGCTTGCGATCGAGATAATCGGAAAGCCCGACGATCTTGGCCGTTTCCTCGATTCGACGCAGGCGCTCCGCCTTTGCAACACCCGCCACCTTCAGGGCGTAGCCGATATTTCCTGCAACGGTCATGTGCGGATAGAGGGCGTAGTTCTGGAACACCATGGCGCAGCCGCGTTCGCGCGGTTCGAGCTTGTTCACAACTTTTCCATTGATCGCGATCTCACCCGCGGTGATCTCCTCAAGCCCCGCGATCATCCGCAGAAGCGTCGATTTTCCACAGCCGGAGGGGCCGAGGATCACGACGAATTCTCCCGAGGCGAAAGCGAGGTCGATGCCATGCAGGGTGGGGTTCTTTCCGTAGGATTTTCGCACGGCGCGAATTGCGATGTCAGCCATGAGCGCGGACCTCTCTGTCTGTTCTGATTGGGGAAAGCGGGGTCATTTTTCCGTGGCCACGAGGCCGCGAACGAACCACCGCTGTAAGACGGCGACGACGACGAGCGGCGGCAGCATGATGAGCAGTGATCCGGCGAGCGTCACATTCCAGTCCGGCGTGCCGTTGTCGGCGGGCAGAAGGGCTACCAGCGACATCATCGTGGTCTTGTATTGCGGGTCCGTCACCATCAGGAGCGGCCAGAGATACTGGTTCCACCCGTAGACGAACATGATTGTTGTCAGTGCCAGCATGTTGGTGCGCGAGAGCGGAAGTAGCATATCGATGAAGAAGCGGATCGCGCCCGACCCGTCCATGCGCGCAGCCTCCGCCAGTTCGTCCGGCAGGGTCAGGTAGAACTGGCGATAGAGGAAGGTTCCGGTCGCCGTCGCGATCAGCGGCAAAGTGAGGCCGGCGTAGGAATTGAGAAGATTCCAATCGACGGAGACTTCGAAGCCGGTGACGGCGAAGATCAGCAAGCGGATCGGCTGGAACAGGTCGGCGGCGACGGCATAGGTCGGGACCACGCGTACTTCGAGCGGCAGCATCAGGGTGATGAACACCATCCAGAAGAAGAAGCCTTTCAAGGGTGTTCGGAAGAACACGATGGCAAAGGCCGTCAGCGCCGACAGCGCCACTTTGCCGACCGTGACGAGGCTTGCCATCACGAAGCTGTTCAGCATTGCCGTTCCGAGATTGGCGCGCGACCAGGCCGCACCCATGTTCACGAACAGGCGATCCTGCGGCACGAAGCTGAAGGGTATGGCGTTGACTTGCTGGAAGGTCTGGCTGGCGCCCGACACGATGACGATGAAAGGGCCGATCAAGAGCAGGAAGCCGAAGATCATCACGCCGTAGGTCAGCGCGTTGGCAAAGGGGGTCCGCTGGATCATGGAAGCCTCACTTGTAATGGACCTGGCGCTCGATGAAGCGGAACTGAATGAAGGTGAAAATCATGATGAGGCCGATGAGCACGAGGCTCTGGGCGGACGCACCGGAGTAGTTCAGGCCGCGGAACGCCTCCTCGACGATGCGGTAGACCATCACGTCGGTGCCGTGGTTCGGGCCGCCATTGGTCGTGCGGGCGACGATGCCGTAGGTGTCTGCCCCGACGAAGCCCTCAGTCATCATGATGACCAGCAGGAAGAAGAGCGTTGGCGCCAACAGCGGTATCTGGATATCGACCGCGCGGCGGATCGGGCCGCAGCCGTCCATGGCGGCCGCCTCGATGAGCGAGCGCGGAACCGACTGGAGGCCGGCGAGCAGGAAGATGAAGGTATAGCCCGCCCATTTCCAGGCAAAGACGACGATGACGAGGATGAGGGCGTGGCTGCCGTACTTGGCCGGGTTCCAGAAGTCAGGAAAGGCGGCATTGACCGATGCCATCAGGCCGCGTTCCGGCGACAGGATGAAGCGGAAGGCCATGCCGGCTGCAGGCCCGGCAATCGCATAGGGCAGAATGTAGAGGAACCGGAACGGCGCGGAGCCCGGCAACTGCCGGTCGACAGCTAGGGCAAGGACAAGGCCGATGAAAATGGTGGCGAGCGTGCCGCAAAGGGCGAATGCCAGACTGACGCCAACGGAGTTCCAGTAGAGCGGATCGGCAAAGACTTCCTCGAAGTTGGCAAGGCCGACGAATTCGGCGTCACCCCCGAATGGCGGCTCCAGCGTGAAGGCCCATCGCAACACGGCGACCGCGGGCCAGTAGAAAAAGAGCAGGATCAAAATGATCTGCGGCAGGGCGAAAAGGCTGGGCAGCCACCAGCTGCGAAAGGCCGCGCGCTTGTCCATATGTCGAAATTCCAATGCGCAAGAAGAGCGATCGGAGCCTGCTGATGTTTACGGCAGGCTCCGGGCGGATCAGATTTTAGTTCAGCGTCTGTCCGGCGTAGGTCTTCTCGAAGCGACGCAGAACGGCATTGCCGCGTTCGACCGTCTTGTCGAGTTCGGCCTGTACGTCTGCGTTCTGCATGAAGATCGCTTCGAGGGCGGTTGCGAATTCCTTGCGGATCTGCGTGAAACCGCCGAGGCGAATGCCGCGGGTGTTTTCCGAGGTCGGGGTGAAGGACAGGCTCTGGATGGCGAGTTCGCGGCCCTTATAGGGAGCCTTGTCGTAGAAGCCATTGGCCTTCATGGCGTCGAAGCCGGTCTTGGTCACCGGGATGTAGCCCGTCACCGTCGACCACCACTCGGCCATTTCCGGCGTCGCAAGGTAGTTGAGGAAGGCGGCCGCGCCCTTGTATTCGGCTTCCGGGCGACCGGCGAGCACCCAAAGCGAGGCGCCGCCGACCAGCGAGTTCTGCCGCTCGGTGCCCTTCCAGACCGGCAACATGGCGACTTCCCATTTCACATTCTCGGGAAGGGTCTTGCCGATCGTGCCGTGGTCGGCGACCGAGGTCTGGATCATTTGGCAGGTCTGGGACGTGAAGGCTGGGACAATGTCCATGCCGAGCTGCTTGGTTTTGACCACGAAGAGCTTCTCGTCAGCCATCTTCTTGAAGAACTTCACGTGGTCGACGAACTTGGTTTTGTTGACGACAAGCTCGGCGTCCAGTCCGTTATAGCCGTTCGCCTTGGTTGCGATCGGCTGGTTGTGGACCGCCGAGAACTGCTCCATCAGCGGCCAAGTGTCGAAGTTGAACGCGAGCGGGCATTCGAAGCCGGCCGTCTTCAGCTTGCGGGCTGCTTCCTCGACCTGCTCCCAGGTGTCCGGCTTGAAGTCGATGCCGGCCTTCTGGAAAGCGTCGACGTTGTAGTAGAACATCGCGGTCGAGGAGTTGAACGGGAAGGAGTTCAGCTCGCCCTTCGCCGTTGCGTAGTAGTTGGCGATACCGCCGAAATAGTTGTTCCAATCGATGTTGTAGCCATTGTCGGCCATCAGCTTCTTGGCGGGCACGAAGGCGCCGGACAGCATCATGTCGAGCGTGCCGGCATCATAGATCTGGGTGATCGCCGGCTGCTTCTTGGCGCGGTAGGCGGCAATCGTGTTTTGCAGGGTGGTGTCGTAACCGTTTTGCGAGGTGCAGACGATCTCGAATTCCGACTGGCTCTCGTTGAACTTCTTGCAGGCATCCTGGACGCGTTCGCCAAGATCGCCCGAAAGGCCGTACCAGAACTCGAATTTCGTCTTTTCGGCGGCTGCAGCCGGCGCGCCAAACGCGACGCTAGCCATCAGGCCGAGGAATACGGAGGTAGTGACGGAGACTCTCATTTGCAGAACGCTCCTTGCAGGATGGCGGACACCAGGATCGGTGGCACGATGAAGCCGGAGCGCTTGCTAACAGCTGCGTGTGACAGTCCGTGACAATCTGCATGATGATAAAATGAAAGTTTCGTAACGCGGGCGCAGACAGGCAGGCTAACCAATCTCCCCGTTTTGCCCTTGATGGTCCAAAGCTGGGCAACCTCAAAGTGCGTACCCCTCCGACCCATTGTGGTCCCCAGGAGCAGAAATGCTCCCCCGAATTAAGGGCCATGAAAAGGAATGGCCCCGTCGGGCGGCGACGAGGCCATTGCTTATCGGGGCTTCACTTGCGGAGGGATGGTGAAGGCGTCAACCTGATCGGGGGCTTAGGGTTTTCACAAAAAGAAAGCGCAGGTGCCTCGAACGGGTTCCATCTCCTGTTGCGAAAGTTGGACCAGACCTTTGCTATTTTGGAGGAGGGAAGTCGTCGTCGGGGTCGTACCTGTCCGGATCAAGGATGCTGTCGAGCTCTATTTCCTCGGGCTCGTCAAGATCGTCTTCATCCTCGGTTTCGTCAAATTCCGGCACTGGCTCGCGCGGTTCGCGCAAATCCCCCTTGCCGAGCGGGCTATCGTCGGGGAAATCGGTCGGCTCGCGTCCGTGTGCGATCAGCCTTTTTGCGATGCTCTCGCTGTTACCGCTTATGTTAGGCATCATCACCGTTCTCCTTGCCTGTGTTGTGGCCTATCGTCGAAAATCCGTTGCTGCGAGGACAACCGACGCGCACGAGGACCCGGTCAGCCCCGGCAATATCCTCAGCGATACGGCGGATAAAATCGTCACCACTGCTATGGCTGACCTGACCCTCTATGACGACGGATGTTCCGAGCACTCTGAAGCAGAGATTTTGCGTATCGAAGGGTGCTTCGGACGCCAGGGCGTACTTGATCGAAACGATCAGCCCTGAGATGTCAGCCCCTCCGCCGCCCCGGCAATCGAACCAGGTCTTATAAAGACCATAGGAAACTCCTTCTCGGAGTCTCAACTCACCGATGCTGACCTTGTTCCTTGTCGGGTTGCTAATTTATTTATGTCAAAAGAAGTGACCCGAAAGGCGACTGAAGGGCCACGAGAGTATATCGCTTTTCGTGGCCCAGCAGGATGGAACACAGCGGTCCCGCCCTCCAAACCGCCCGGATGAAATCGGTTCCGCTCCCGTTTTAATTTTCCTCGTCGCCGAAATATGAAGGCCGAATAGCTCAGTGGAGTGGGGAAGTCTTATCCTTGCGAATGATGACGCCGGCCGTTTCCTCGAACATCTTTTCCTTGGCATCCAGCATGAACCACCGGTTGTGCGCCAGTTCAATCAAGGCGTCGGCGACCTCTCGCTCGGACCAGCCGGCCGCCTCGCCATATTCGGCGACCGATTGGAAAACATCGTCCATTGCCATCTGGCAGTCCAGATCTCGATCCGGGTACAAGCCCGTCTGTTTCGGCGATACGTATCTTGGATGCTTTGCCATAACGGACCTCCTTGGATCCGCAGTAGAGCGCATTAAGCTATCCTCAAGCTTTCGGTAAAACGCGTGCGACTTTCCTGTTGTTCCCGGCTCTGCGCCATCCATCGTTTAAGGGTGCGCGCGAGATGGCTGGGCCATCCGACGCTTTTGAAATCACGGGAGCTTTCGAAGCGCGAGGGGACGCAGTCCCATCTACGACTTTCCTCGGGGCCTGCGGCGGGCAGCGGGAGAGTTTTGTCTGAACTTGGCGAGCGAGCGCCTGAGTTTCGCGATGTTCTTAGTGACGTGCTCGATGATGAGCAAATGCTTCTGTCTGCCCAGCGGGATGGCGCTTCCGCACCTTTCACAGTGGAGGTGCTCGTCGTCCCTCACTCGGTCGACCGGTGCCCCGTTTTCGTGGCCGCACTCGGGGCACTCGACGTCGATCTCATCGTCAAACATAACGCTCCCTCGATTGAGAGCGGATACCAGCACGTCTGAAATTGGGGAGCAATGCTTAGACGCTTACTCAAAAGGGGCTACAATTCCGCCGCGAACAGGCAAGTATCGTAACTTTTCACCCGTTCGTTCTATGGCCTTGGAAACGCTGATCCACCCTCGGCGAGGATCATGCGCGATGCTTGCGGCATCGGTCAGCGTGTCTCTGATCTGCAACTTCGCCAGTCGCCATATGGACCTCCCAAGGAACGCACTTTTCTCGCGCCGCCGAGCCACACCCCAATCATCACCGCGACCACTGCCAATCGGGGAGGCGCAGTTAGCCTTTGCCGTCGGGACCTCGCCGTCTGGCTTATTTGTGCGTCTGTTCTAATATTCTCAGTTGGTCGGTCGTGCTGACCGGCAATGCCTATGGATTGACCACGCCTGCCTGTAGCTTGAGAGCCACCGGGCCGCAGCGTTCACAGTTGGAGGCCAGAAGGGGCATGGCTGGAAGGTCCTGGGAGGGGCAATGCTGAGATTTTCGCGAAAGAGTGGGAAAGACCCGGTCAATATGGCCGACGAACTGCATCCGCTGACCTTCTCGCGGGCCACCGCTGAGACGTCGAAGCTGCCAACGCTTGCAGCAATTGCTGCAACGGTGGCGGCGCTCTACATTGCCAGGGATGTCTTCCTTCCGTTGGCGATTGCCATCCTTTTGACGTTTGCTCTTGCACCCGTCGTCTCAAGGCTGCGCCGCGCCGGCTGCCCTCGCTCGGTCGCGGTTATCGGGACCGTAACGATGGCATTCCTGTTCCTCACCGCATTTGGCGTCATGGTGGCGCTGCAAATCAGCGAGGTCGCGCGGGATGCGCCGAGATACCAGTCAAATATTGTCGAGAAGATCCGCTCTCTAAAAGAGGCTGGATCGGACAGCCAGATACTCGATCGGCTGAGCCGCGTGATGGAGCGGGTCAGCGTCGAGCTCAGCCGACCTGAAAAAGATGTGGCTGTGTCGCCCGCGACAGCGCCTGAACCGAAGCCGCTTCTGGTAGAGATATTTTCGCCGCAGCGCCCGATCGAGATCCTGATGAGCGTCATCAATCCGCTCCTAGGTCCCTTGGCAACCGCTGGCCTCGTCATCGTCGTCGTCATCTTCATGCTGTTCGAGCGCGAGGATCTGCGCGACCGATTCATCCGGCTTGTCGGGTATGGCGATCTTCATCGAACGACCGAGGCGCTCCAAGATGCGGGCGCTCGTGTGGGCCAGTATTTGCTCATGCAGCTCGTCGTCAACATCACCTATGGGGCGCCGCTCGCGATTGGCCTTTGGCTTTTAGGGATTCCAAACGCACTTTTGTGGGGCATGCTCGCGATCGTGCTGCGCTTCGTGCCCTATATCGGCCCGGTGATTGCTGCTGCCTTGCCCCTGTTTCTCGCGTTCGCAGCGGCTCCGGGCTGGAGCTTGGTGGTTCTGACGCTTGGGCTCTTCATTGCCCTAGAACTTGTAAGCAACAACGTTGTTGAGCCATGGCTATATGGGTCTCGCACAGGACTGTCTCCCCTTGCGATCATTGTTGCTGCCATCTTCTGGGCCTGGCTCTGGGGCCCGGTTGGACTGGTACTGTCGACGCCGCTCACCGTATGCCTGGTTGTGCTTGGCCGTCACGTCCGCCAGTTCGAATTCCTCGAAATTCTGTTGGGCAATGAGGCTGTCCTCAATCCAAAGGAGCGCCTTTACCAACGGTTGCTGGCGGGAGACCCGGACGAAGCAACGGATAATGCAGAGGAGATGCTTGAGGAAATGTACCTCGTCGAATTTTACAACACGGTTGCCATTCCCGCGCTGCTTCTGGCCGAAAGTGACCGTATGCGTGGTGCCTTGACGGAAGAGCAAGGAGCACGGGTTGCCGAAAGTGCAGGCACACTGGTTGCCAATCTCGAGGAGATCGCGGTTGAAGAGGAAGACGAAGACAAAAGCGAAGATCCCGACCTCGAAAAAACCGATGAAAAACTGAACGATTATGAACTCCCCCCTGGCGAGGGGCGATCCGTACTTTGCCTAGGAGGGCGAAGTGCGCTCGATGATGTCACGGCAATGATGCTCGTGCAGGTGCTGCGGGTACAAGGCGCGGACGTCATTTATTTTAGCCATGAAGCTCTCAGGCCGCAAAAAATCAAGGAACTGCCGATGGAGGGTCGGCATGCCATCGTTCTCACTGCTCTCGATCGAGAATCCATGCGCCACGCCAAATTCCTTGTCCGGCGCCTGAAGCGGCTGGCGCCTGGAGCGCGGGTCGGCATAGTTCTATGGCAGGACACGGACGAACACGAACCCGGGAAGTTAATCGTTGAGGAAACGCAAGCGGACTTTGTCGTTTCTGCGATCACGGACGCCATCCGGGAGGCGCTGTCGACGGAAGCACCGCAACCCGTCAAGTCGGCACATCCGGGGAGCGCCGGGCGTGCGGCGGTGCAAGGGCCGGCCCATGGCGGTTAGGGCAGTCCCGGTGAGCCAATTCGTCGGGCAGATCCAAATCGAGCACTGTTCGCCTGGAGATGCTTCCCCGAAAGGGAAGCACGTGTACGTGCTAAACAGATTGTTCAGCCGGCATCTTGAGAGACATTAGTCAGCCATGCCCTTCAGCCCCTGGCCACCCGTTGCTGGAATGTCGCACTTTCTATCGAACTCGCCCACGGGCGCCTTTCCTGCATGCTGCCTTCAAGGATCCAGTATCGTCGGCAAGCAACATGAGTAGCTCGTCTTTACAACACATGCTGTCAAATTGAAGTCGTGAGGCCGATAGATATCGGCTTGACCAAATCCTTTTGACGGCCTATTAGGGAACGATCGTTTCCTAATAGGCCGTCAAATGAATTCCGAAAGCACCCCCCATCGCCCCGTCGGGCGCCCCCGCGAATTCGACATGACCCAAGCTCTGGATGCGGCGATCCGAATATTTTCGGAGAAGGGCTATCACGGAACCTCCATCGCAGAACTGAAAGCCGAAATGGGACTGACTGCCGGCAGCCTATACAAGGCGTTTCAGGACAAGCGTGATGTCTTCGTCGCTGCCTACGACCGATATAAGCAGGTCCGCGCCGACCTTCTGGAACAGGCATTGTGTTCAGCCACCACCGGTCGCGAAAAGGTTGCCCGCATCATCGGGTTCTATGCCATGTCCGCCTGTGGTGAGACCGGCAGGCGTGGATGCCTGGCCATCGGCGCCGCCGTGGAACTGGTTCTTTCCGATGCCGAGATCGCCGCCAGGGTCGGAAGACACAATCGCAAGCTCGTCACGCGGCTCGAAGGTTTCATCCGCGATGGCCAGTTGGATGGTTCAATTCGCCATGACGTCGATCCAGCAAGTACCGCGCTTGCGCTGTTTTCGTATCTGCAGGGCGTGCGTATCGCCGGCAAGACCGGAGAGTTGGAGAACCAGATGCTCCCTTCCGGCGAAGCAATCTTGCGCATTCTTGACTGATCAACCCGCCCGCGTCATTTCTCCCAAGGCATCTTCATGACAACTCCAGCTTCCCTCGCCCAGCCGCAGCGCCCGGCCGGACTCTCTGCCGGCATGACATTTCTGATGGCCGCCGCCTGCGGCCTGATTGCCGCCAACCTCTATTATACCCAGCCACTCGCCGGGCCGATCGCACTCGACATCGGCCTACCGGCAGGGGCAACAGGCTTGATCGTGACCGTGACCCAGATCGGCTACGGCCTCGGGTTGCTGCTCCTCGTGCCACTGGGTGATCTCCTGGAAAATCGTCGGTTGATTGTGACTATGATCGGCCTGGTTACTCTTGCCCTGATTGCGGCCGGGCTCTCCACCACACCTGGCCCCTTTCTGACCGCTTCGCTCGCCATCGGGCTCGGCTCGGTTGCTGTCCAGATGATCGTGCCATTCGCTGCCAACCTTGCACCGGATGCGGTTCGGGGCCGGGTCGTTGGCAATATCATGAGCGGTTTGATGGTTGGGATCATGATGGCGCGGCCGATTTCCGGACTGATTGCCGGCGTCAGCTCCTGGCATGCCGTGTTCTATGTTTCCGCGATCGTCATGGTCGGGCTTGCAGCCCTTCTATGGGCGCAATTGCCGACCCGCATGCCGGCGGCAGGTCGTTTGAGCTACGGCCAACTGCTCAAGTCGATGGCCCAGCTTCTCGCGACGCAGCCGGTCCTGCAACGGCGCGCCGCTTATCAGGCCTGTCAGTTCGCCGCATTTAGCCTCTTCTGGACCGTGACGCCGCTTTATCTTGCAGGGCCCAGCTTTGGTTTGGGTCACAATGGCATTGCGCTTTTCGCCCTGGCGGGTGTTGCGGGTGCAATTGCTTCGCCTATCGCTGGGCGCCTTTCTGATAAGGGATTGGTGCGACCGGCAACGGCGTTCGGCCTTGTCAGTGTCGCGGCCGCCTTTCTGATGACGCAAATCTCTGAAGGCTCGAACTTGGCGCTCACGCTTCTGACGCTTGCTGCAATCCTGCTCGACTTCGGCGTCACCATGACGCTGGTGACGGGGCAGCGCTCGATTTACGAACTCGGCGCGGACTTGCGCAGCCGGCTCAACGGCTTGTTCATGGCAATCTTCTTCACTGGCGGCGCCATTGGTTCTGCCTTGGGTGCCTGGGCATTTGCCTCGGGTGGATGGTGGCTCGCCTCCATGATCGGCTTCGCACTGCCCGTCACAGCTTTCGCCATCTTCCTGACTGAGACCCGGTCAAAACGATGCTCGGAGAATTGAGCGAGTTCGGCATCGCTTCCGTCATCGATGTGTGGCTCGCGCGCTGTGACGGGAGGTGGTCTTTTCCTGGTGCGACCCAAAGTCTTCTTTCGGGGCCTCTGGGCCCCGACCCTGTTGGTCATAAGCGCGCGGATACAGCATCGGTGTCCGCTCAGCAATTCGTCAACGATCGTCGCTGAGCCGGCCTTGTGGCGCTGCACGGGGAGCGGAGACCAAGTCGAAGTCGACGGCCCGTTCGAGCTGCCAAGGTCCGCCTAGATATCTCCAGAGATCCAGTCCTTCCAGCGTCAACGATCGTGGTTTGAAATCGTGCGTCAGTTGCCGGTACAAGGTGTCTGCGGCTGACCGCGAAACCTTGTTCTGGACGGTGATATGCGGCTGCCACCTCTGCACGTCCTGACCGCCCAGCCATGGCATGAAAGCGCGCTTTAGTTCTGCATAAAGGTCTTCAAGCGCAAGACTTCTGATCGTGAACGCGACGCCCGCGCCGAGATGGCGAACACTGGCTGCCTCCGCGCGGATCTGGTCACGCTTGGTGGCCGCGGCCCGCAATTCCCCAACGATGCGCTCGAGGTGTTCGCCTGGTAGCCGATGAAACATCGTGAGGTGAGCGCGGAGGAAGTTTCGCTCCGACGGAAAATGCACGTTTCGAAGGCGATCGAAGATCTCAAGATCGATCTCCGCGATCCGGGCGGTGAGGATAAGCGGTGTGCGTGTCTTCAAGGAAATTCCTGTCGATGCTGGGTAGAGTACTTCACCAAGGCAGATTACCGCGTTCGCCGAGCGCCACGCTGGTGCGGCCCGTCAGTCGGCGCATTCGCGACGCACAGTTCCAGTCACAGCAAGGTTTGCTGCGCTGGCTCGTCGGCAGCGGTCGGTTCGAATTCACCGCGCCTTTGCAACTCGGTCTGGGCGCTGAAGCGGATGTCGCTATCTCTATCGCGAAGAAATTCGGTGAGCGTCTCTGTACTTAGGCGATCCCAGCCCTTCCCACGATCAGGCCCGGAGGGCACGCGCGGCAACAAGCCCGGCTCGGCACTCCACGCCAGCAACTGATCGAGCGATGCAGCGTTCAACAGGTCGCGCAGATGATGGGCCGTCACATAGGCATCCGGCATGCCTCGATGGGCCGGAAGACCTATCTCGTGAACGAGCCCTTCCGGCATACGCTGGTAGCGGAGCATCTGGTTGGAAAACCGTGGCAGATCGGGCCAAATCCGTAGGGCGCACTTCCAGGTACAGATCCAGGGCAAGCCGCCGGTGAGACGAGGCGTGCAATACCGTTGTTCGAAGGCTGCACGATGTGCGGCCAATGCGTCGATCCCGCCGGGCGGATGCAATACTTCTGGCGCCACATTTTTCCAGTAGGGCGCACCGGCGACTTGCTCGTCGAGAATATGATGGATGGCCATCGTGTCGGGCGAAATCGGCCGCCCCGGATTGACCATCAATGCGCCGCGTTCATCGTTGACGATCCAGCGTCCCTTGTCTTCAAGGATCACGTCCTGCCACCCTATCTCGCAAACGTCGTTCGGTCCGTTGCCGGCCGTTTCCAGATCGATGACGCGAACGCGGGATATCGACAATGCCTGCTGTTCCTTCGTCCTACTGTGGCCACCATGCTTTTGATGCGAGCCGGCCGCTACGGCTCTCTCTACAATCAAGGCAGCGGTGCTCAATTATCTAGTGCCGCAAGGTCATGCCTGCCAGTTTGAATGACGTTGTGCAAAGTCGAACTTCCATCCTCACGAGCCGCACCTCGTTGTCCAAGGACTGAACCGTCAGGGTTTGTGTTTTTCGTTAAGGTGTGCCCGGTCGGATTCAGCTGGAAAAATCGCCACTGTTTCCGTGCAAGAACACAATAGGACGTCGCTCCTCAGCCACGTTTCGCCGACCGCCGGCGTCAGACGCTCTTTCGCGTGACGAAGCGTGTTTCCAGATAGGCCTCGATCGCTTCGGAGCCGCCCTCGGTGCCGTAGCCGGAATCCTTGATGCCGCCGAAGGGGACTTCGGGGAGCGCCAGGCCCAGATGGTTGATCGAAATCATTCCGCTTTCGACCTCGCTTGCCAGGCGGTGGGCGCTGCGCTCCGATCCGGTGAAGGCATAGGCCGCAAGACCAAAGGGCAGGCGATTGGCCTCGTTGATCGCCTCGTCGAGATCATGGAAGCGATTGATGATCGAGACCGGACCGAACGGCTCGTCGTTCATGATCCGGGCGGAAAGCGGCACGTCCGCCAGAACCGTCGGCTCGAAGAAGTAGCCGCGGTTGCCGATGCGATGGCCGCCGGTCGCCAATCGGGCACCATGCTCGAGCGCGTCGGCAACCAGGCTTTCGATCGCCGGGATGCGCCGCTCGTTGGCAAGCGGCCCCATGTCGACGCCGGCTTCGAGACCGTTGCCGACCTTGATCGTCTTCGAGGCGGCGACGAAGCCGTCGAGGAACTGATCGGCGACGCGCTCCTGCACGAGGAAGCGGGTCGGCGACACGCAGACCTGGCCGGCATTGCGGTACTTGCTGGCGGA